>NZ_NOXV01000281.1:0-20937 GCF_002251835.1 Flavobacterium cyanobacteriorum | reverse complement strand
AACGCCCCAGGCGATTTGCGAAGTGATTTGCATTTTGCAAATCGCTTTGTTGTCGGACAGTCCCAAAGGGCTGGCCGGGGCAAATTGCCTGGGGCGTTGTGCGGGAAGCCCGGAGCGATTTCCACACCACGTTTTGGCGCTTGGCAGCAGTAGCGAAGCCAGCGAACTGCGTACTGTCCTGCTAAGATAATAGTTATACGTGAAAAACAGACGTGAAACGATGAAAATCCAGTAATAGCGGTTAACGGCTGTTAGCAGTAGCCTTTACTCACCAACTTTCAATTGTCTCATTTTTTTAGTGTAATAAACTCCAAAAATGATTTGTCCAATAACAAATAAAATATTCAACGTAATTACTATCGAGTCAACAAATTCATATTCTTTGATAGCTTTCTCAAAATTATCATTGTCAAATTCTATCAACGAATGCAAAGGAATTTTAGAGTTGATTATTGATGGAATTGTTAATATCAAATGTAAAATGAAAAATTTAAGGTCAATTTCTTTCACAACTTTATTCAGTTTCCAGTAAAAAGTAATTACAATTAACATTAAAATAGACTTAAATATTGTCGCTATTAAATGTGGCGAAACTATTGTTGTATTCCAACCCGGAATGACCGAAGAAACAAAGTCTGAGTTCAAAAATAAAATTGAAAACGGGAATTGAATAATTGTTAGAAATGAGAATACAGTCAGAGAAATTTTGGTTTTGATCATTTTCTATTTCAATTACGTTTCTGTTTTTATCAAGTTTTTCTGAAAGGTTACTGCTAANTGCAGCGCAGCGGAATGAGGACTTGCAGCGGAAAGCCCGGCCCGCAGGGACACGCCCAAAAAAATAAATTGCTTTATAACGGCATTTACGGTGGTTGCGGTGCCGCGATAAAACCAACGCATCGTTGCCTGGGGCACTAAAACCAGTCTTTTTTCCTGAAGTATATGACCATCCCTATCATCATCAAAAACATTATCCCCAGCACTATGAAATAGCCGTTTTCGGCACGCAGTTCGGGCATATTGTCAAAATTCATCCCGTAAATGCCGACAATAAAAGTAAGCGGCATGAAAATAACTGAAAATATGGTGAGGGTTTTCATGATCTGGTTCATACGCTGGCTCTGTGCCGAAAAATGGAAGTTGGAGGCGCTGTCGAGCGCCATAAGGTCATATTCTACCTGGTCCAGCAGTTCAAGGCATTTTTGGTGCAGGCGCTCAAAATAGGTGTGGCTGCCCTTGCGTATATTTTGGAAATCTTCGTCTTCTTTATGGCTTTTGAGGCTGTAGAGTGCCTCACGCAGCGGATTGATGGCCCGCTTTAGGTAGTTAAGGTTATCCCTGTCCTGCTCTACAACTTTGATAAAGTTGCTTTTATGGTTGTATTTGCTTTCCGCGCCTACTTTATCAATTTTATTTTCATAATTTTCAATGACTATGTAGAAGTTTTCCATAATGGCATCGAGCATGAGGTACAGCAGGTAGTCGTTCTTTTTTTTCCGGACAATGCCTGTGCCTGTGCGTATCCTTTCGCGTATGTGGCTGAAGTAGTCGCTCTTTTTTTCCTGGAATGATATGATAAGGTTATCTTTCAGCAGGAAACTGATCTGCTCGGTGACTATATCGCCATTCTCCTCTTTAGGCAAAACCGATTTTATGCTGAAGAACAATATATCGCCCAGCTCCTCAATCCTTGTACGGCGCGATGTGTTGAGGATATCGCCAATGATGAAGGGTTCTACTTCGAGCAGTTCGCCAATACGCTTTATCAGGTCCACGTCATGCAGCCCGTGCACATTGAGCCACTTTACATCATCTGCCTGGAGCTCGTCATAACACTCTTTGAACACCCTTTCGAGCGATACTTTCTTGTATTCTTCATACCCTTCCTCATCATATACAAACAGCTGCATCGCTACAGGTTCTGTCTTGTGTGTCCCTGTATATTCAAAATTATAGGGCTGCACTTTGCGTACCCTGCGGTATTGTATCCTTCTCACGGCATTGATTTATTGGCATAAATATAGGAGTTTTTTAAAAACCGCTCTATTTTTACAAAAACTTTGTAAATGAAGATACTTATTAAAAATATTGCGGAACTGCTGCAGGTACGCACAACGCCAACCGACAGGGTTTCGGGTGCGGACATGGCTGTATTGCCAACGCTTAACAATGCCTGGCTTTTAACAGAAGGCACTACTATAGCCGGTTTTGGCACCATGGATACCTGCCCGGCTCCTGAGGGCGCAGAGGTTATTGATGCAACCGGGAGGGCTGTGTTACCTGCCTGGTGCGACAGCCATACCCACATGGTGTATGCCGGCAGCCGTGTGCAGGAATTTGTGGACAGGATAAACGGCCTGAGCTATGAGGAAATAGCTGCCCGCGGCGGGGGAATATTGAACTCCGCTGCCCTGCTTAATGAAACCGATGAAGAAGAGCTTTACCGGCAATCCGCGGCAAGGCTTGAGGAAGTGATGCGGCTGGGTACCGGGGCCGTGGAAATAAAATCAGGCTACGGCCTCACGGTGCAAGGTGAGCTAAAGATGCTGCGTGTAATAAAACGGCTTAAAGAAACTTATCCGGCTGCCATCAAAGCGACTTTTCTCGGGGCACACGCTTTCCCTAAAGAATATAAAGAGGACCACAAAGGCTACATGGGCCTTATAATCAATGAAATGCTCCCGGCCATAGCAGAGGAAGGGCTGGCCGATTATATTGACGCGTTTCTTGAAACGGGATATTTTTCGGTAGAAGAAACGGAGCGCATAATGGAAGCAGGCCAAAAATACGGGCTGCCTGCCAAAATACATGTAAACCAGTTTACTGCCATACACGGTATTGCTGCCTGCGTCAGGCATAATGCGCTGAGTGTGGACCACCTGGAAATCGTGACCGATGAGGATATTGAAGCCCTTAAAGGGACGGCAACCATGCCTGTAGCGCTGCCTTCCTGCTCTTACTTTATCAGCATACCGTACACACCGGCGCGTAAAATGCTGCAGGCGGGCCTTCCGCTGGCGCTGGCAACAGATTTTAACCCCGGCACTACGCCATCGGGCAATATGAATTTTGTGGTGGCAACAGCCTGTATCAAAATGAGGATGACACCTGAAGAGGCTATCAATGCGGCAACCATCAACGGGGCTTATGCCATGGGGCTCAGCAAAACGCACGGCAGCATTACCACCGGCAAAAAGGCTAATATCATAATTACACGTCCTGTGAGTTCTTACTACCAGTTGCCATATGCTTTTGGGACTAACCTGGTTGAGTCTGTAATTATCAATGGAAAAGTGATATAAGTCCGGATTAGCATTTGAGGTTTTTTATGGAAGCGATGTAAGGCCGTAAAATTTAAACTTCCCCCTGACCTTCACAAACCGGAATGAATGGCTAGTGCCTTTGTGGTTTTTGGAAAATTCACCAGGCCTGTAAGTCTCCACCCATACATCATACAATTTAAGGTTATCAGGATAATCAGCTGGAAGCACTTTGGGCTTAAAGCCCTTTAAAACTACCGTGCTAAAGGAATAGCCCCTGGATGCCATAGCTTTATACACGGGGGAATCCGTGAACTTCTGGCCAATAACCGCAAAAAAGAATTCTGCGGGTACAAAAGCGCCATCCTTAGTAATCTCAGTAGGGCCAATACAATCTACACAGTCAACTTCCTTCAGGCTCAGCTGGACAAATTTTGCCTTATCCCCTTTTATAAGTGCATCAATGAGTGCTATAAAAGCCTTGTCCAGCGTATCCCAATCGTTGTTTCTGGCTTCATTAGCCGGTTTTGCTGTTTCAACAGCCGGTTTATCAGCTGTTGTATTGCTCCTTTTATTTTGGGCGGTTACAATTGTACAGGTTAAAATAAAAAAAAATAAAATTGGCTTTTTCATGATAATTATCAGGCAACAGCTGTAAATTTAAGATAATAACCGTAAAAAGCGCCGGTTAGTACCAACGCTTTTTTTTTTTTTTTGATGCTTCTGATTTCCTGGAATTAGAACCCCCGCTGTTTTTATTTTTATTTCTCCGGTCTGGTTTTTGTGTTTGGGAGCTCTTTGTGCCTTCTTCATCATAAGGATACGGGTGGCTTTCAATTACTTTTAGTTTCAGCCGTATAAGTTTCTCAATATCTTTAAGGTATGGCAGTTCGTCCCTGCTGCAAAACGATATAGCCAGGCCTTCATTGCCAGCCCTTCCCGTACGCCCGATACGGTGTACATACGTTTCGGGAATATTAGGCAAGTCAAAGTTAATTACATACGGCAGGCTTTCTATGTCAATCCCACGGGCAGCAATATCTGTGGCTACAAGTACGGATACTTCCTTATTCTTGAAACTGTCAAGTACACGTACCCTTGCGCTTTGTGATTTATCTCCATGAATGGCTTCAGCGTGTACGCCGTTTTTTTTCAGGGCTCTTACAACATTGTCGGCACCGTGTTTAGTACGGGTAAAAACAAGTACGTTGCTCAGGTTTTCATTGCGTATCAGGTGATATAACAATTTTCGCTTATCGCCTTTATCCACGTGGTAAAGCTGCTGTTTTACCCTTTCGGCTGTGGAGGAAACGGGCGTTACCGATACATATTTTGGATCTGTAAGGAAAGTATCTGCGAGTTCCCGTATTGCCATGGGCATCGTTGCCGAAAATAGCAGGGTCTGCCGGTTGCCTGGTGTCAGCTTGATGATCTTCTTTACATCGTGAATAAACCCCATGTCCAGCATCTGGTCGGCCTCATCAAGTACGAGTGTATGCAGGTGGTCAAGATTTATAAAGCCCTGCTTGTGCAGGTCCAATAGCCGCCCCGGGGTGGCAACCAGGACGTCAACACCTTTTTTAAGCTGGTCAACCTGCGATGTCTGGTTTACCCCGCCAAAAATAGTGAGTTGCCTGATATTGGTGTATTTCCCGTAAGTATCAAAGCTTTCACCAATCTGCAGTGCGAGTTCACGGGTTGGCGTAATTACCAGCGTCCTGATATATTTTACTTTTTTGGCAGAGCCAACAATGCGGTGCAGCGAATTGAGGATAGGTATAGCAAAAGCTGCTGTTTTGCCGGTACCAGTCTGCGCGCAGCCTACAAGGTCGTTCCCTTCAAGTATGGGCGGTATTGCCTGTTCCTGTATGGGAGTGGCATTTTCATATCCTTCTTCTGCGAGCGCCTGTTGTATATTTCGTAGTAAATTAAGTTCGTCAAATTTCATGTTATCCGGTAGTTATACCCTGCAGTGGCGCAGGGCCCTGCAAAGATAGTCTTTTAATTTTTAACTGTTTTTCCAGGCACCTTAGAATAACATCTATTATTGTTGCGCCAGTTTTGCTTTGATAAAATCTGTGATAAGGTAAGCAATAAGCTTGCCGGTAAGATGGCTGTTTTTTTCCGTATCAAGAGCGGGCGCACCTTCACAAATATGCAGGTAAGATGCGTTTGTGTCGGAAGCGAAGAAATGCAGGAACTGCCTCGCCTTTTCAATGCTGAAGCCGCTGAGTGTCATGGCGCTGCTGGCAATACCCGGTAGTGCGTCAAGGTCCATTTCAATGCCAAAAGGCTCATCGTTTATAAACTCAAGTGCGTGGTACAGCTCAGCGGAAAAAGCTTTTTCTTTCCTCACACCTATCTGGTCATAAGTGTTGTACTTAATCCTTTCTGAGTATTTTTTTATCACTTCCATGACACTTTTTGAAGCATAATTTTCGTGCAGCCCGAAAATAAAATAATTTTTCAGGAATCCTTCTTCGAAGGCGTAACTGAAACCATTACCGCTGTGGCGCCCTTCAAGCATCCTGAAATCTGTATGCGCATCAAAATTTATAGCATTTACAGGTTTACCCTTCGCGAGTGCTGCTCCTTTGATATTTCCATAAGCGTTGTTATGCCCCCCCCCGATAATGACAGGGATCTTGCCTGCGAGCAGGATTCGGCATACAATATGAGCCACTTCCTTATCAATTGCTTCAACAAAATCAAAAAGTTTTTTCCGGTCATCTTTATCATAAGTATCCAGCAATGCTGCCTTTTCCATTGCTGCGGCAGTATTAATATGGCCCAGTATGAGCAGTCGGCTTCCTTTACAAAACTTATTATGCTGGAGGTTAGCAAGGCTGCTTAACGTACTTTCCCACGCACCGGCAGTGCCGGCCCTGCCATAATTGGCCCTGACCCCAATATCCTCGGGTATTCCCAGCAACACAAAACCGGCTTCGGTAGTTTTTAGGCCTTCTTCAATTGATATATTACCGGGGATAACGGCTATCCTTTCTCCGAATTTAACTTCCCCGCTGCGCTGCGCTGTATATTTAAGCAGGTCGTTTTCGCTAAACCTTACAATATGTTCCATGAATGCTTTGTTGCGTCCAAAAATACTATTTTCAACTAAAATTTCGTTAATTTACGAGGGCTAATTAAAATAATCTATAAATTTGAAAAAAATATCTTACAATGGAACAAAAAAGTAATTCCAGCTTAAAAGCTATCATTATTGTGCTGGCCATTCTGCTTGTAGGCAGCCTCACGTATATGTATAAAATGAGTACTGAAAATGAGGAAGTAGAAAAGAGCAATGAAGCGCTTATGTCAGATAAAGAAATACTTCTTAACGACCTTAATACTGCTAAAGCAAGTTATGATAAGGCCATTGCAGAGAATTCAGGGCTTAAAAGTGAACTGGAAGCAGAACGGGCCAAAATTGAACAGCTTATTGCTGAAGTTAAAAAATCAAAAGGCGATGTAGCATCATTGCGTCGCTTTAAGGATGATTACAGGAGGCTGAAGCGCGATATGGACAACCTCATGGCCGAAAATAAAAAGCTTAAAGGGGAAAATGCCTCGCTTACGGCGGAGCGTGACAGTACGCGCAATGCCCTGGATCAGTCCCGAATGTATAATGATACTCTGGTGAGCCAAAATGAAAATCTTTCGCGCACGGTAGAGAAAGCATCAAAACTTACCATTGTTAACCTGAAAACAGAATCTTTTAAAGAAAGAAGTTCAGGCAAACTTATTGCTACCGATAAAGCAAGCAGGGTTGATAAGCTAAAAATAAGTTTCACGATTGCTGCTAACGAAGTGGCTAAATCTGGCAGCAGGCTGTATTATGTACAGATTATTGACAGTAAAAACAATGTGCTTGGCGACAAAAAGACTGAGACATTTGGCGATTATACACTTACTTACAGTTTTACCACAAATGTAGCTTACCAAAATAAAACTATGGAAATCAGTGAAGTGTTGCCCGGTAAGGATTTTGCCAAAGGGACTTATTTTGTAAATATATTTGACAAGGATCAGCTGGTAGCCAACTCAAGCTTCTCGCTGCGATAAGATAAATCGGCCCGGGCGATTTGCGAAGTGTGATTTTGCCAACCGCCTGGGTAGTTGTGCGGGAAGCCCGAAGGGATTTCCAACCACAAAATATTATTCTAATTCCCAGCGGCATTTATTATTTGCCAGTGGTCATTTATGTATTTTATTTTGTTGACCTCTTTCATAATCTGCTCGCGCTCATCTTCATAATCATCGGTACCCGGCGCCAGATAGTAATCAAGCTCCCCTGCCCTTTCAAGCAGGTTGTCCATTACGGGTTTCAGTTTATCCCTTACTACATCAGGCATGGCCGCAAAAAGCGCATACAGTTCGTCCTTAAGCATAATTATTATTTTTTTAATTCAAGCAACCGTAAAGCTAAAAAATATTCCTGCAATTGCTAATGTATCTTTAATAATTTATGGCAGAGCATTATCGGAATTTCATAAATCCTTATCTTTAGGGAAAGATTTATGCCATGATACGATTATTGCAGATGCTGGTACTGGCAATATTGTTTACCATATTAGCATGTAAAAGAGACAGGGACAACACCGGAAAGGCACATGTGGAAGAAAAAGCCATTATGATTGACAGTACAAGTATTAATGCTTTTTTTGCCAAATATCCGGAATTTAATGAGTTCAGCCCTGAAGTAAAAGAGCTTTATAAAAAGCACAACTACCACTATATATGGCATGACCGGAAAGGGCTCATAGAATTTGCCGAAGTACTCTTTAACCGTGTAACACAGATTGATAAAGAAGGATTACCGCTGAAGATTCCTTACAGTGAAAAACTAAACGCACTCTTTTTTAATAATGCCAGCAGCAGGCCTGACCTTGATGCAGAGCTACTGGTAAGCGCCATGTATTTTTACTGGGCACATAAAGTATATAAAGGGCTTGACGACAAAGAGAGCAGGGAAACTGGCTGGTACCTGCCCCGCGAAAAGGTCTCCTATGTGGCTTACCTCGATACGTTGATGAAAGACCCGGGCAAAATAGACAATGACAAAGGCGAAATGTTTGCACAGTATTATAATCTTAAAAAAGCTTTGCACCGTTATCGTGAAATTGAAAAAAATGGAGGCTGGGGTACCATCACACTGCCCGAAGGAATAAAAGTCATAAAACCGGGCGATTCACTGACTGCGGTATCACAAGTGCGGAAACGCCTCCATATGGAAGGCTACCTGGACAGGGACTCCGGCAGCAGTATTTTTGACAAGGAACTCACCGAAGGGCTTACCCAATACGCCATGCGGCACCGGCAGACACCCGAAAAGACCATTACCCCTGCCCTGTTAAAAGACCTTAACACTCCTGTGGGCGATCGAATAAAGACTATATCTGTAAATATGGAGCGGTGCCGCTGGGTGTCGCCAGAAATTAATACGGCCAAAGAGTTTATTGCGGTAAATATACCTTCATACTGGCTCGTGTACAGCCGTGATGGCAGCCAGGTGCTAACGTCAAGGGTGGTGGTAGGCAAAGACGTTAATAAGACCATAGTGTTCAGCGGCCAGCTTAGTTACCTGGTATTCAGCCCATACTGGAATGTACCAAACAGTATCCTTGAAGAAGAAATAAAACCAAAACTGGAAAAGAACCCTAATTACCTTGAAGAACATAATATGGAATGGTATGGCAAAAGAGTACGGCAAAAACCCGGCAGTAACAATTCCCTCGGCCTTGTAAAGTTCATGTTCCCTAATTCCAATAATATATATCTCCACGATACTCCTGCAAAAAGCCTCTTTAAAAAAGATGAACGCGCCTACAGCCATGGATGCGTGAGGGTAGAAAAAGCGCGTGAACTGGCCATTGCCATTACAAAAAATGACGGTGGCTGGAATGCTAAAAAAGTAGATCACGCTATGAATTCCGGAAAAGAGAACAGCTATATACTCAAAAAGAAAATACCGGTTTATATAGCTTATTTTACCGCATGGGCTGATGATAAGGGAAGTGTTGCTTTTTTTGAGGATGTTTATGAACGTGACAACAGGCTGGCTGCAATGCTGTATATCCAATAAGCCCTCCGTAGTTTTATAAGCAAGTTTAGGCTTCCGCATAATATTTAACTATTTTTACAACAAGAAGGAGTAATCATGGATAACAAGCCTTTTTTAAGGACGGTTGATATAACACGTTATATAACGCCCCTGCGGGAAGGCGGTTCGCTGCCTGCCATTGCCGAAGCCAGTGATAATTTTAAATATGTGCTTAAATTCAGGGGAGCCGGGCATGGCACAAAGGCGCTTATAGCGGAGCTTATAGGCGGAGAGGTGGCACGGGTGCTTGGGCTTCCTGTACCTGAACTGGTATTTGCCAATCTTGATGAGGCTTTTGGGCGTACGGAACCCGATGAGGAGATTCAGGACCTGCTGCAGGCCAGCCAGGGACTGAACCTGGGAATGCATTATCTCCAGGGCGCCATAAATTTTGACCCCGTAGTGACTACAGTTGATGCTGAAACAGCATCAAAAATCGTGTGGCTTGATGCGTATATTACCAACGTTGACCGCACCTTCAGGAATACTAATATGCTGATATGGCATAAAGAGTTATGGCTTATTGACCACGGCGCCAGCCTTTATTTCCATCATGCCTTTACAGACCCTGAAGGCCATGCCAAAACTCCCTTTGCACTTATAAAAGACCACGTGCTTTTACCTCAGGCATCAGTACTGGATATTGTAAATGAGCAATTTAGAGGATTGCTGACCGAAGAAAAGCTGACTGCCATAGTATCATTGCTCCCGGATAACTGGCTGCAATGGGAAGGCGTTGAAAAAAGCCCTGACGAGATAAGGAACATTTATGTCCATTTCCTTACCCTGCGGCTTAAACATTCAGAACTATTTGTTAAACAGGCAGAACATGCAAGAGAAGCACTTATATGAATATGCCGTACTCCGCATTGTGCCAAGGGTAGAACGCGAAGAGTTTATAAATGCAGGAATTATATTGTTCTGTAAACGAAAAAAGTTTATTTCGGTACTTTATAAAGTTGATGAACCTAAACTGGCTATGCTGCACGCTGGGCTTGATATTGAGCAGGTGAATAGTAACCTGGAATCTTTTAAAAAAATAGCATGTGGCGATATGCAGGGCGGGCCCATAGCCCTCCTGGACGTACCCGAGCGCTTTCGCTGGCTTACGGCTGTCCGCAGCTCTGTAATACAAACCTCACGCCCACACCCGGGCCTGTGTACTGACCCGCAGGAAAAGGCAGAGCAATTATACCGGGAAATGGTATTATAAAAAAAACCGCCTCAGTTGTGAGACGGCTTCCTTCTTTAGTTATATCTGTAAGAACTATTACTTCACTTCTTCAAAGTCCACATCCTGTACGTTATCGCCTTCAGGTTGTGCGCCGCCTTCAGGCTGTGCCTGCTGCGCACCACCCTGTGCCCCGTCGGCCTGGGCTTTGTACATTTCTTCCGAAGCGGCTTTCCATGCCTCGTTTATCTTGTCGAGGGCAGGCTGGATAGTGGCAACGTCTTTAGTCTCATAAGCTTTTTTAAGTTCTTCAAGCGCTGCTTCAACAGGCTGCTTAGACGAATCTGACAATTTATCGCCAAACTCTTTAAGCTGTTTCTCTGTCTGGAAAATCATTGCATCAGCCTCATTTAGCTTGTCCACACGCTCTTTGGCCGCTTTGTCGGCATCAGCATTGGCTTCAGCCTCTTTACGCATCCTTTCGATTTCTTCCTGGGTTAACCCTGAAGAAGCCTCAATACGTATATCGTGAGATTTTCCTGTTCCTTTATCGGTTGCCGATACTTTGATGATACCGTTGGCATCAATATCAAATGTTACTTCAATTTGAGGCACACCTCTTGGGGCAGGTGGTATCCCGTCAAGGTGGAAACGGCCGATAGTTTTATTATCCTGTGCCATTGGCCTTTCACCCTGCAGCACATGTATCTCTACAGAAGGCTGGTTATCTGCCGCTGTAGAGAACACCTGCGATTTTTTGGTAGGGATTGTTGTGTTCGCTTCAATAAGTTTGGTCATAACGCCACCCATGGTTTCAATACCCAGTGAAAGCGGTGTTACGTCAAGAAGCAGTACATCTTTAACGTCTCCTGTAAGCACACCACCCTGTATAGCAGCACCTATAGCCACTACCTCATCAGGGTTTACGCCTTTAGAAGGTTTCCTGCCGAAGAATTTCTCTACTTCTTCCTGTATTTTAGGAATACGGGTTGAACCGCCTACCAGGATTACTTCATCGATATCTGATTTAGAAAGTCCGGCATCTTTCAGTGCCTTTTCACATGGCAGCATAGAACGGCGTACAAGGTCATCGGCCAGCTGCTCGAATTTAGCCCTTGTCAGTGTTTTTACAAGGTGCTTAGGCCCTGAAGCCGTGGCTGTTATATACGGCAGGTTAATTTCGGTTTGTGTAGACGATGAAAGCTCTATTTTAGCTTTTTCCGCAGCTTCTTTTAAACGCTGCAGTGCCATGGCATCTTTACGCAGGTCAACACCTTCCTCGCTGTTGAACTCATTGGCAAGCCAATCGATGATTACCTGGTCGAAGTCATCCCCGCCCAGGTGTGTGTCACCATTGGTAGAAAGTACTTCAAAAACCCCGTCGCCAAGTTCAAGGATAGAAATATCAAATGTACCGCCACCAAGGTCATACACGGCAATCTTCTGGTCTTTCCCGGCTTTATCAAGGCCATAAGCCAGTGCGGCCGCTGTCGGTTCATTGATTATCCTTCTTACTTTAAGGCCGGCAATCTCACCCGCTTCTTTAGTAGCCTGGCGTTGTGCATCGTTAAAGTAGGCCGGAACGGTAATAACGGCTTCAGTTACGGTTGTACCAAGATAATCCTCGGCTGTTTTTTTCATTTTCTGCAGTGTCATTGCTGACAGTTCCTGAGGCGTGTACAGCCTGCCATCAATGTCCACGCGTGGTGTGTCATTATCACCTTTCACTACTTTATAAGGTACACTTTCAGCCTCTTTGGCGCTTTCTGTGTACCTGTTCCCCATAAATCGCTTTATGGAAGCTATGGTTTTTGTTGGATTTGTCACTGCCTGTCTTTTGGCAGGATCTCCCACTTTGATCTCTCCGCCATCAACAAATGCAATTACTGACGGTGTTGTCCTTTTTCCTTCAGCATTAGGTATTACCACCGGTTCATTACCTTCCATAACGGCAACACATGAGTTGGTAGTACCTAAGTCAATTCCGATTATTTTGCTCATCTTGTTTAAATTATATTTTATTTTTCAGATTTGTTTATTACAGGCAGACAATGATTATGCCATAGCTATAAAGTTTACATATATATGACAATTTGACACTTTTACAAAATAAAATTGAACAGTTATTAAATTTACCGTTTTTTTAATAATTTTAACACAAATAAAATATATGTATGCCCCAAAAGTACACTTATAAGCACCTGAGCATCGTTGCTACAGGCTTAATAACATTGGCATCATTGACAATTGTTGCCGGATGGTTATTTAATGTAAGGCATCTTAAAATGATAATCCCGTCATTCCCCGAGATTAAATTTAATACTGCCCTTGCGTTTGCCTTACTTTCCGGTGCTGTTCTTTTACGCCTGATACCTAAATTCCGGAAACTCTACCCGCTGTCATATATACTGACGTCATTAGTTGGATTTTTTGGTGTAATGGCCTTTTTGCAGGTAATACTCCAACATGATTTTGGTATGGATGTATTATTAATGCCTGACAAAAGTTCGTTGCTGAATCCGATGCCTGGAAGGACATCGCCCATTACAGGGTTTTGCTTTTTAATAATTAGTGTCGGGTTACTGCTTGCAGGTTCCCGTAACAAAAAATATGTCAATAGTGCCCAGTTCTTATTTCATACAACAACCCTTTTCGCAGTTGTCGCACTTTTGGGCTATTTATTCGGCATACCTACATTTTACAATCATTCTTTTAATGTTTCTATGTCGCCACACACTGCTGTAGGGCTCTTTGTGCTGTCATTAGTAGGCTCTTTTTTTAATCCTTCCGCAGGTATAACCGGCATGCTTACCGGAGAAATGATTGGCAACCTTATGGCACGTATGCTTACCAGCCGTATCATTATAATGATGTTACTGACCAGTTACCTTCTTATACTCTGCCACAGGCACAGATGGGTGAGCGTTGAGCCTGCCATTGCTATTTTTGCTATTGTTTTCATTACCATTACCCTTTTTTTATTTACAAAACATCAGCCATCCTGAATGAACTGGACCGTAATAAAGAAATAGCTAAAGAAAACTTCAGGGTTGTGGTTGACTCAGCACCTAATGCACTGGTTATATCTGACATCCGGGGAAATATATCACTGATTAACAACCAGGCAAAGGAAATGTTTGGTTATGAGGCAGAAGAAATAGTAGGCAGTAAACTTGAAATACTCATGCCGGAAAGGTATCGGGAGCAGCATTCAAAAAAACATGCCAACTATTTTCTATCTCCAAAAGTAAGGGAATTTGAGTCTTCACTTGAGTTATTTGCAGTGCGCAAGGATGGGACAGAGTTTCCCGTAGAAATTTGCCTTACCCCCATTAAAACCGACGATGGTACAGTGGCTCTGGCATCCATAGTCGACATAACTGAGAGGAAGCGAAGTGAAATTATAATAAAAAAGCAGGTGATTGAGTTGCAGCAAAAAAACAAGGAGATGGAGCAATTTACCTATATCGCCTCCCATGACCTGCAGGAGCCACTACGCACTGTAACCAACTACCTTCAGTTAATTGAGGAAGATTACCCGGAACAGATAAAAGGGGAGCTGAGCCAGCACTTAGCTACCGTTGGGTCAGCAATAAACAGGATGAGTATATTGGTGCGTTCACTGCTTGATTATGGCAGGCTGGGGAGGAATAAAGTATTAAGCCTTACTAATGCTGAAATGGTTCTTAATGAAGTAATGTCTGACCTGAACGGCTTGATTAAATGCACAAACAGTAACATCATAATCGATAATACGCTGCCTAAACTGCACGCTTATGAAACTGAATTACGCCAAATGCTGCAAAACCTGCTGAATAACGCAATAAAATTCCGGAAAAAAGATACCCGCCCGGTTATACACATTGGTTTCACCAGAAAGGATGACTATTATGAATTTTATGTAAAAGATAATGGAATAGGAATCGATTCCAGATATTCTGAAAGAATATTTAAAATGTTTCAGCGGCTTAATAAAGAAACAGATTTTGAAGGCCACGGCGTGGGACTTGCCAACTGCAAAAAAATCAGCGAAATGCACGGCGGTACTATTTGGGTCGAATCAGAACCCGGAAGAGGAAGTATTTTTAAATTTACCATACCATTTTTATAATTTATGAATAAAAAATTGAATTTAATCATGCTTGTTGACGATAACAAGATTGATAATTTTTTTCATGAAATAGTGATTAAAAAATTTAATCCTGAGATAAATGTCCTGGCCAAAGAATCTGGGCAAGAGGCTTTAGACTATCTTAATAAGCCTAACAATACAGAACTACCTGATATGATTTTCCTGGATATAAACATGCCGGGAATGGACGGATGGGAATTCCTGGAACACTATAAAGCGCTTGACAAATCAATACATCACAGCGTTATCGTTGTCATGCTGACAACATCGGCAAACCCCGATGATATGGAATATGCCAGTAAGCATAATGTAATTGCAGAATTCCGCACGAAGCCGCTGACGCTGGAAATGCTCAAGGAACTTGTAAATAACCTTATGGTTTAAAACCTGATCTAATCGAGCAGGAATAACGCATTGCTGAACAACAGGTTGCCATTTTCCCAAAAACCACGGAATAGTGGGTTGTCAACCATGTAAACAATTTTACCCTGCCCTTTCTGCTCTACTGCGAAAGTTACAGTATTTGCTAACCGCTTTTTAAGGCTTTGCCCTATAAAACCAAAGTTTTTGTAATTTTTAGGGACGTAGGCTACATTCCAGGCGTTTTTAAGTAACTGGTAATGGCTGTCACTGGTCTTCAGGCTAAAGTATTTTTTGCCAAGACCATAGCTTAACGGGTGTGTCCTGTCCAGTATATTTTCTACAATAGCGCCTGGCACTGCTGCGCTCATGGCTCGGCGTTCAGCATTTTGGTATTCGAGAAAACGGGCTTTTAACGCCTCATCATCCTGTTCTTTTTTGTCAAGTTCCTTATCGGCATCTGTTGCAAACCTTGTCAGGCTATAGCCCGGCCTGTCTTCAAAAATACTGAGCGCGTTGCCTATAGCAATTACTTTCCCCCCGTTATCTATAAACTCATCAATACGTTTTTTCTGTTCATCAGTAAAGCTATACCAGCCATCAGCCATTACTATGGTATTATATTCTGCGAGATTGACACGCCCAAAATTTTGCTGGTCTACAATGCTTACCGGATAATCTGCCACCTCATCCATATAAAACCATGCCTGCCCAAAATCAGTTGCACTAATGCCACTGCCGGAGAAGAGAAGCACTTTTGGCGCGTCAAGCAAAGGGTAAAATTCCCCTCCAAGGTCCGCACCGCTTACTGAAAAACCGGTTTCTATAACTTCATAATCACATTTTTCCATAAGCAGGACGTTCATAGCGCCTTCAAAATTGCCGAGGGCAGGATTATCACCTTTCAATATTACAAGGTCACCGGGGTTAATCTTTATTCCCCTGAAGGCAGATGCTTTCCGGGCAGAGCGAACCTTAACACCATTTTTGTGCAGCGACGCCAGTGTACGCACGGATTGCCTTCCATCCCAGGGTACATAAAAAGCATAGGCCTTTTCATATTCAAGTTTTCCTTTTTGTGTTACGTGTTGCCTCGTCTTAACTTCGGTTTCTTTTTTCAGGGCATAGCTTTCTATACCATAGGCATGTGGCAGTGTCCAGGCAGTAATATCATACGACAAACTATCGGTAAGCTTCTGTGCAGGCTCAAAAAGTACCTGTGTAAGTACAGCCTTAGGCTGCCGGGCTTGTATAACTATGTCATTAGGTTCCAGGGTAAAGCTCTCTTCCATATCGCTCTGGTAATGATAGCCGGAGAGCTTTTTTATTTCATCGGCATACGCATACCTGATATGGTTACGGTCGAGCAGTTTGGCAAGTTCCTGGCTCTTGCCATTATTTTTAACAATATACGTCCTGTATTTCCCCTTAGGGGTTTCCCTGCTATCCTTAAAATAGGTGCGAAAGTTCTTTACAAGCCTGTCCTTTTGCCACGAGGCTGTTTCTACGGCAGTAAGCACGGCTGTGGTGTGGTGGTTTATCCTGTCCTGCAGGGTAATGATATTGCCGTTCTTCATGGTTACGGCCCGCCCAGCCCCTATGCCGCCCTGCTCATAGGTCATCCCTACAGCCCCGTTAAAGCTGGGGTAGGTATCGCCATAACTTGGGTAAAAAAGGTCAAAGCGCTCACGGGTGTAATAGTTCCACCCTTCTGCATCAAACTTTTTCGAGGTTGCCTCGCCTATGCTGTTATGGAAATCCCTTTGCGCCTGGGTAATAAATTCGTGAAAAGGCTCAGCCGCCGGCGGAAAAAAATAGGGTTCGTTATAACCCATTTCGTGGACATCAACATGTACCATAGGCATCCACTGGTTATACAAGGCTATACGCTGCTGCGTTTCCACCTGTGTCTGCCAGGCCCAGTCACGGTTCAGGTCATACGCATAATGGTTTTGCCGGCCACCCGGCCATGGCTCCATGTGCTCACGGTCATATAGCCCCGGGTGTGTGTTCTTTCCTGAAATATCCCTCAGCCAGTTGCCATAACGGGAGTAACCGTCAGGGTTCAGGCACGGGTCAAGTATTACAACCGTATTTTTAAGCCATTCTTTAGTAGCGGTATTATCAGGGTTCACAAGCTCATAGGCTACACTCATGGCGCTTTCGGCGGCAGCGGCTTCATTGCCGTGTACGTTGAAGCTAAGCCACACAATGGCTTTATCATTGGCTTCAGCAGGCTTATTTCCTGCCATGCCTATAGCATAAAGGTTAGTAAGGCGGATACTTTCTAATACGTTTAGGTTTTCGGGTGATGAAATTATAAAGGTATTAAGGCTGCGCCCCTGGGAGGTTTGCCCGTAAGGACGGTGCTTTATGTATGCTGAATTTTGCACCAGATGGGCAAAATAGCCCTCCAGCTGGTTATACTGGCTTACCTGCCTGCCATATTCGGGTATAAATTCTGCGGGGCTTTTAACCTGTGCAATTATGCTGATGCTAAAGAATAATAATGCTAAAAACAGCTTTTTCATGTAAGGATAGTATTAATGCTCCCAAATGTAACGAATTTAACAATGTTTGCATCTTTGAATTTTAAATTTACGGGAACTTCAGCCACAATTATTATCTTTGCGTGCTTAAAAAATAAACTGAAATGCGTATATCCTACAACTGGTTAAAACAATTTATAAAATTAGACTGGAAATCAGATGAAACCGCTGCCCTGCTGACCGATCTTGGCCTTGAGGTGGAAGGCGTGGAAAAATTCGAATCGCTAAAAGGCGGGCTAGAGGGGGTTGTGGTAGGCCATGTGCTTACCTGTGTGCAGCACCCTAATGCTGACAGGCTAAGGATTACGACAGTTGACCTTGGAGACGGCAAGCCGGTACAGATTGTGTGCGGCGCCCCTAACGTTGCCGCAGGACAGAAAGTGCCCGTAGCTACTATAGGGACTACACTTTATGACAAAGAAGGCAATGCATTCCAGATAAAGAAAGGAAAAATACGCGGTGAGGAAAGCCACGGCATGATATGCGCCGAGGATGAGCTTGGGCTGGGCGAAAGCCATGACGGGATTATGGTACTGAAGGATGACCTTAAACCCGGCACACCGGTATCAAAAGTATTTAATATTGAAACGGATGAAGTTTTTGAAATAGGCCTTACCCCTAACCGTGCCGATGCCATGAGCCACTGGGGTGTGGCGCGCGACCTAAGGGCCGGGCTAAACCAGAAGAATGTACATACAGAGCTTATTACGCCGTCCGTAAGTAATTTCAGGATTGATAAGCGTACCCTGAAAATAGATGTTAAGGTAACCGACAGTAAACTGGCGCCGAGATATTGCGGCGTAACCATTTCTGGGATAACGGTTAAACCATCGCCGGCGTGGCTGCAAAACAGGCTGAAAGCCATTGGGTTGACACCTAAAAACAATGTTGTTGACGTAACCAACTACGTACTGCATGAGCTTGGCCAGCCACTGCACGCGTTTGATACTTCTAAAATCAAGGGTAATAAGGTAATTGTCCAGACTGTGGCTGCCGGCACTAAATTTACAACGCTTGATGATGTGGAAAGGACATTGCATGAAGAAGACATCATGATATGCGATGAGAACGGGCCTATGTGCATTGCAGGCGTTTTTGGCGGTAAAAATTCAGGTGTTACCGAAAATACTTCGGCCATATTCTTAGAGAGCGCTTACTTTAATCCGGTAGCAATACGCAAAACTGCCAAACGCCACGGGCTAAGCACTGATGCTTCTTTCCGTTTTGAGAGAGGTATTGACCCTACCATCGCCGAATATGCCCTTAAGCGTGCGGCACTCCTGATAAGGGAAACCGCAGGCGGGGAAATTACATCTGACATTACAGATATTTACCCTAAAAAGCTGGAAGACCATTCTGTACTGCTGAACTTCAGCAATGTAAACAGGATTATTGGGCAGGAAATTCCAAAAGAAACCATAAAAAAAATTCTTGCCTCACTTGATATTAAAATTGCCACGATGAGTGATGCTGGGCTTGGCCTTGTAGTACCGGCATACCGCGTGGACGTAACCCGTGAAGTTGACGTTATTGAAGAAATACTTCGTGTATATGGGTATAATAATATTGCCTTTACACAAAAACTCAACGCTTCTATTTCCAACTCGTTGCGTACGGAAGACCATAAGCTGCAGACACTTGTGGCTAACAACTTGATATCATTAGGCTTTAATGAGATGATGGCTAACTCGCTTACCTCTCCTGAATATATTAAACTTACCCAAAGCCTCAAAGAAGAACACAACGTAATGATGCTGAACCCGCTGAGCAACGACCTTGCTGCTATGAGGCAGTCTATGCTTTTCAGTGCGCTTGAAGCAGTATCATTCAATATCAACAGGAAGCGAGCCGACCTGAAATTGTTCGAATTCGGTAAAACATACCATAAAGTGGCGGGGGCATATGATGAGAAGAAACACCTCACTATGACGCTTACCGGCAACCGGCTTCCGGAAAACTGGTCACACCCGCAAAAGCCGGCAGGTTTCTTCATGTTCAAGGGCCTTGTAGAGGTGGTGCTTACACGCCTGGGACTTCTAAAGCTGCAGTCTCAGCCTGTATGCAATGATGTTTTTTCTGAAGGCATCGCTTTTATGGCAGGCACTGACCTGATTGTAGAATTGGGTATAATAAAGAAAACGGTTGCCAGGCAGTTTGATATAAAACAGGAGGTGCTTTTTGCTGATTTTAATTGGGATGCCATCTTAAAATTAACAACCGGTAAAGTAAAGTTTACAGAAATATCAAAATTCCCGGAAGTACGCCGCGACCTTGCACTGCTTGTTGACACTAACGTTACTTTTGAAGATATTTTCAATATAGCCAGGCAAACGGAAAAGTCGCTGCTAAAGGATATTAACCTTTTTGATGTGTATGAAGGTAACAATCTGCCGGAAGGAAAGAAATCGTATGCAGTAAGCTTTACGCTCCAGGATAGTGCCAAAACGCTTACTGATGAGCAGATAGATAAGATAATGGGCAAAATAAGGCAAAACCTGGAGAAAGAAACAGGAGCGCAGCTTCGCTAAATAGTTACGGGTTCAGAGTTCTGAGTTGCGGGTTGCGAAACAGAAACCCGAAACCCGGAACCTGAAATTATATATCCCATTATGCGTATAGATATTATAACTGTATTACCGGAGTTGCTGCGAAGCCCTTTTGAGGCTTCAATACTCAAGCGCGCTATAGAAAAAGGCCTTGTGGAAGTGCATGTGCATAACCTGCGCGATTACAGCACCAACAAACACAAAAATGTAGACGACTACCAGTTTGGCGGTGGTGCGGGTATGGTTATGATGATAGAACCTATTGACGCCTGCATCAGCAAGCTTAAAAGTGAACGCGATTATGACGAAGTGATATATATGACACCCGACGGTGAGACCCTCACCCAGGGCATGGCCAACCGGATGTCGCTCCTCAAAAACATAATTATCCTGTGTGGGCATTATAAGGGCGTTGACCAAAGGGTGCGCGACCATTTTATAACAAAAGAAATCTCTATTGGCGATTATGTGCTGTCAGGCGGGGAGCTGGCGGCTGCGGTTTTATCCGATTCTATAATACGCCTTATCCCCGGTGTCCTGAGCAATGAAACCTCAGCCCTTACCGACAGTTTCCAGGATAACCTGCTCTCCCCTCCTATTTACACACGCCCCGCCGAGTATAAAGGCTGGAAAGTACCCGATGTGCTGCTGAGCGGCCACAATGCCAATATTGAAAAATGGCGTGAGGAGAAAGCTTATGAGCACACCAGGAACCGCAGGCCGGATCTGTTGGAGTGAATTTGTTTTAAGTTTCAGGTTTCAGGTTCAGAACCAATAGCGTCCTAAACAATAAAAAAAAGAATGGTTAGTTTTTAA
>NZ_NOXV01000305.1 GCF_002251835.1 Flavobacterium cyanobacteriorum | reverse complement strand
TATTTTATTGATTTTTAATCAATTATGTTTTTTGTCGTGTACTAAATCATGAGATATAAATTTTTTATAGATAAAAATTTTATTTATGTTTCTTAAATATTCTTCTGACTTTTCTACTTTACTTTTGAGTATTTCTAATTCGAAACCCTCAGTAATTGTCTCTCTACTTGCACGTTCCATTTCAGCACTATTTTTTATTTCGTTTATTTCTTCAAGTGCATCTTCAAATACATCTTCATCATCTGAACCCCAAGGATCATTAATAGTTCTTTCAAAGACAACTCCCATTTCTCTATTGTTTTTTGCAGAATATTCATATAAATTCATTGAACCAATTAAAAGAAATTTTTCATTATACATACACTTCGCATGTACGGTAGGATGATGCATTAAATTAAGATTATCTAATGATAACAGCCTTATTCTTTCCGATTCACTTAATTGGTTTTCTCGATAAATTAAAATTGTTTCAACACCTCTTGAATTAGCATAGCAAAGTTTTAGATATATTTCTTCAGAGATTTGTAAATAAGGTGAAATAATGATTAACTCTCTTTCTGTTTCATCAATTATTTGACCCATATAATTGTTTAGACTTTCAGTATTTAAAAATAGGGGCATTTTATTAAATATAATAATTATAAAATTTACTCCTCTTCCGCCGTATGTGATTTGGCATAGGTCCGCCACTTTTCAATGCACTCCAGCATATCAGCAGGGAGTTCGGTGTCAAAACGCAAAAATTCTTTGGTTACAGGATGTTCAAAACCAAGCGTTTTGGCATGGAGTGCCTGTCTTGGCAGTACCTTAAAGCAATTTTCTATAAACTGTTTGTATTTGGTAAAGGTAGTGCCTTTCAGTATAATGTCGCCTCCGTAGCGTGCATCGTTAAAAAGCGTGTGCCCTATATATTTCATATGTACGCGTATTTGGTGCGTACGGCCGGTTTCAAGCCTGCATGATACGAGGGTAACATAACCAAATCGTTCCAGTACTTTATAATGCGTTACAGCGGGCTTACCCTCACTGCCATCAGGGTACACAGTGTTCTGCATCCTGTCTTTAGGATGGCGGCCTATATGGCCTTCAACGGTGCCCTCATCTTTCTCTACATTGCCCCAAACCAGTGCAATATATTCACGCTCCGATGTTTTATCCGAAAACTGCTGTGCCAGGTGGGCCATGGCATGGTCAGTCTTGGCAATAACCAGTAAACCGGACGTATCCTTATCAATGCGGTGTACCAGCCCCGGCCTGTCGCTGCTATTTATGGGCAGGTTCTCAAAATGGTAGGCCAGTGCATTAACCAGCGTGCCGCTGTAATTGCCGTGGCCGGGATGAACTACCATACCGGCAGGTTTATTAACCACCAGCAACTGTTCATCTTCATACACAATATCAAGGGGAATGTTCTCAGGTTCCAGCAGGTATTCATACGGCGGATGCTCCATCAGCACGCGCACCACATCATTAGCCTTTACTTTGTGATTGCTTTTTACAGGAACATCATTTACATAGATATTCCCTGCCTCGGCAGCTTTTTGTATCTTGTTGCGTGTGGCGTTCTCAACAAGGTTCATAAGGAACTTATCAACCCTTAGCGGCTGCTGCCCCTTCCCTGCTTCAAAACGATAATGCTCGTACAGCTCGTCTTCCGTATCCTGTTCTGCTATAACCTTACTCATTATTCTTCACCTGCAGCAGGTTCTCTATCATTATTTCCGCCGCTTACAGAGTCAAGCTCGCTCTGGTCAAAACCTTCTTTTCCATCACCAAGCACAAGGTCAATTTTTGATGCTTTCATTACCTTGTCGCCAGCTTTTAGTTTTTTTCCGTTCTGCCACATTTCAAGCACAACATCTTTGGCCAGGTAAGGCCTGTAGGTTTTCTTGCCTTCTTCCAGGCCAATATTTTGAAGTGTAGGCACGGCCTGGCGATAGGTTTTTTGTATAAGGTCGGGCAGCGTTACGGTTGAGTATGTACCCGCGTTCACTTTTATATATATCTTCCGGTCCTGCTTTACCCCTACGTTTGGCAGCGGATCCTGCTGTACAATACTGTAAGGCGGGAACTCCGGCCTGAAATCTACCGTATCAAGCACTACATACTCCAGGTCAAGCTCCTCAAGCTTTTCGCCTGCCTTTTCAACACTCATTTTAGCGAGGTTAGGCACAGGTATTTCCTGCCCGTGGTTAGTGGTGTAGCTAAGCCACTGTATCATTAAAAAGACGAAAACTACAATTATGCCTATGGCTATGGCAAGGTGCTTAAAAAAAACTCTGCTTGTCAGGAACTCTCTAACGCTCATCCTTATTTTGATTTCCGCAAAGATATAAATAATACCAAACTTTATAAGTTTAAGCAAATAATGATACATTTGTAAGTGCTTTTTAACACAACCGGTAAAGCACATAATATCACACTACATGAATACAGCAGTTGTAATGGGCGGATATTCAGAGGAATCCGTTATTTCTATAAGGAGCGGGCAGCTCATCCTTAACAACCTTGACAAGAACAGATACAACCCTTTTGAAGTACACATACTGCCCGAAGGCTGGCATGTACTGGCCGGTGGGCAGAAGTACCCTGTTAATAAAGGAGATTTTTCGTTTGAAACAGAGGGAAAGAAAATAACATTCGACGTAGTTATCAATACCATACACGGCACACCCGGTGAGGACGGCCACATGCAGGCCTATTGGGAGCTGCTGGAAATACCTTATACCGGATGCGGGTACTACCAGAGCGCTTTAACGTTCAATAAAAGGGATACGCTGTCTGTACTGTCGAAATTCAATATACCGAAAGCAAAATCTGTTTACCTTACAAAAGGCGAAACAATAAACAGGGAAAGTATAGCAGCAGAGCTGGGGCTGCCTTTTATGGTAAAGCCGAACCAGAGCGGCAGCAGCCTGGGCGTATCAAAAGTAAACAGTATGGAAGAGCTTGACAAAGCCCTTGATTTTGCTTTTACCGAAGATAAGGACATACTGCTGGAAGCCTACCTTAAAGGCACTGAAATATCGGTAGGGGTGCTAAACCTGAATGGAAAAATAACCGTGCTGGGCATAACGGAGATTGTGCCACATAATGATTTTTTTGATTACGAGGCCAAATACATGGGCAAGTCAGACGAGATAACCCCTGCGCGCCTTGATGCCGAAACAGATCAGCGGGTAAGGGAAATGGCAGCCAAAATTTATGAGGTACTGGGCATGAGTGGTTTCTCCCGTACGGATTTTATAATTATGGATGGCATACCTCATTTTATTGAAATGAATACTAATCCCGGGCTTTCGCCGCAAAGCATATTCCCACAGCAGGCACAGCATGCCGGCATACCTTTCAGCGATTTGCTGGATAGTGAGGTGCAACTGGCACTAAACAGGAAAGTGCTGTGGAAGAAATGATAATTTAATGTATCTTTGATGATTATGATAGATTATAAAGAATATATATCCATTGATGCTAACATACGATTTGGCCGACCTGTTATTACCGGGACAAGGATTTCGGTTTACGATATACTGAGCTGGTTTGCTAATGGCATGACAGCAAATGATATTATAAACGATTTTCCCGAATTGAATGAAAATCAAATTAAAGCTTGTCTTGCCTATGCAGCAGACAGAGAACATAAGATAAATATTGCTTCGTGAAATTACTGTTCGATCAAAATATTTCATTTAGGTTAATAAATAAGATTGTTCCTGTATTTCCTGAAGCAAAACAGGTAAAGCAGCTTGAAATTGAAAATTATCCTGATATTAAAATATGGGAGTTTGCCAAAGATAATCATTATACAATAGTAACTTTTGATGCTGACTTTCTGGATATAAGCAACCTAAAAGGACATCCCCCAAAGATAATTTGGTTACGGTTTGGCAATACAACCACTGATTTACTTGCACAATTAATTATTGCAAAACGTAGCATTATCGAAGAATTTATTTCTTCAAAACACTATGCTGAGTTTGCATGTCTTGAAATAAAATAATCATGAAGATTGCAGTATTTCCCGGTTCATTCGACCCCATCACATTAGGGCACTATGATATTATAAAGCGTGGCGTGGGCCTGTTTGACAAAATAATTGTTGCCATAGGCGTTAATGCCGAAAAGAAATACATGTTCCCGCTGGAAGAGCGAAGGAAATTTATTGAAGAAGCTTTTGCCAATGAGCCTAAAGTAGAGGTTGTTACCTACCAGGGGCTTACTATAGACCTTTGTAAAAAAGTAGGTGCCCAGTTCATACTCCGGGGCCTTCGCAACCCTGCCGATTTTGAGTTTGAAAAAGCCATTGCACATACCAACCGGGAGCTTTCGCAGATTGAAACGGTTTTCCTGCTTACAGCAGCCCGCACCTCCTACATAAGCAGCAGCATTGTGCGCGATGTACTGCGCAACGGCGGCGACTATACCATACTGGTACCTGATTCGGTAAGGGTAAAATAACGGCCATGAAAAAGGTAACCCTGCTCCTGTTCTTATCATTACCCCTATTCGCACAAAAAAAGATGTATACAACACCTTATGAAAAAGGCAACGGCAACCAGACAGCCACTTATGCCGAAACCATAGCATTTTTCAAACTGCTTGATAAGGATTTTGAAAGCATCAGTATGCTGGAAATGGATCCAACAGATAGCGGAATGCCGCTTCACATTGTGATCTTTAATCCTGAAAAGGTTTTTGATTTTGAAAAGATACATCAAAACAAAGCGGTACTGTTGCTAAATAACGGCATCCATCCCGGTGAACCTGACGGTATTGATGCTACGATGATGTTGTACCGCGACCTGGCTACCGGCATAGTAAAAGTGCCTGCCAATACCGTTATTGTCAACATACCCATTTACAACATAGGCGGGGCGCTTAACCGCAACTCCTACAGCCGGGCAAACCAGAACGGGCCCGAAAGCTATGGTTTCCGTGGCAATAGCAGGAACTATGACCTGAACAGGGACTTTTTAAAGAGCGACACCAAAAACGCCCGCAGCTTTGCCCGGATTTTCCACAAGGTACAGCCTGATGTATTTATTGATAACCACGTGAGCAACGGCGCTGATTACCAGTACACCTTTACCTATATAGCCACACACCACCAAAAGCTGGGTGATAAATTAGGTGCTTATTGGAAGGACGAGATGCTCCCGCAGATACTGGCCAACCTGAAAAAGAAGAAAATAGAGTCAGTACCCTATGTAAATATTCATGATGAAAAGCCTGATGGCGGTTTTGAGCAGTTTATGGATTATCCCCGCTACTCCACCGGCTACGCAGCTATGTTCAACGTTCCGGGTTCTATGCCCGAAACCCATATGCTTAAGGAATACAGCCAGCGCGTAAAGGTAACGTATGAGTACATGCTCTCATCAATAGAATATATTGACAAAAATCACAGCAGGATTAAACAGCTAAGGCAGGAAAACCTGCAGCAGTACAAACCGGGCCTCAAATACACCCTTCAGTGGGAACTTGACAAAACAAAAGTCACACAGCTGCCGTTTCTTGGTTATGAAGGCGGCTACAAACCAAGCAAGGTATCAGGCAAGCCCAGGCTTTATTATGACCGTAACAAGCCGTTCAGCAAAAATGTGACTTACTACCAGGAGTACAAGCCAACCCTTGAAGTTATAATACCAGAAGCTTACGTAATCCCGCAGCAGTGGTGGAACGCTATTGAGCTGCTTAAGCTGAACAATATTATAATGGAGCAGCTTCAGGAAGATAAGGTTCTTGAAGTGGAAAGTTACCGCATTGCCGACTATAAAACTTCAAAATTTCCCTATGAGGGACACTACCCGCACAACAGTACGCAGGTAGCGGCAAAGACACAAACAGTGCAGTTTCGTAAAGGGGATTATATTATCAGCACTAAACAGCCGGGAGTTAAATATTTACTGGAAACACTGGAGCCGCAGGCAGTGGACTCCTACTTTAACTGGAACTTTTTTGATGCCATATTACAGCAAAAAGAATATTTTTCGGCTTATGTGTTTGAAGATACGGCTGCAAAGCTTTTAAAAGAAGATGCCACCCTTAAAGCTGCTTTTGAAAAGAAAAAGCAGGAAGACAAAGGCTTTGCCGAAGATGGCGATGCACAGCTTGACTGGATATACCGCAATTCAGTTTACTATGAAAAAACACATATGGAATATCCTGTATACAGGAAACTTTAAAACTTTAAATTTTAAAAGCCTTATAATTTTATTTATCATAAAAAATCCCCTTAACTTCTTACTAAGGGGATTTTGTACTGTAAAGCAAATTATTGTTTTATTACCGATAGCGTTTTTACTTTGCCTCCGGCTGTTACTTTTACCAGATAGGTACCGGCGTTATAGTTCTGCATGTAAATGATACTGGTAGGATTGCCGCTTGGTGAATCCATTATAAGCCTGCCGTTCATGTCATAAACCTCAACCCTGTCTATCACCTGGGCGGCATTTATGGTAAGCATATCATTAACGGGATTAGGATAAAATTCAAAATCAGTAGCCCTATGGTCATTTGTACCCGCAACAGCCGTTACAGTAATCACACCCTGCATAGAACTATGAAATGTACACCTGTATGGATTAGTACCTTCCAGTGTAAACTGTTTTGAATAACTGTTGCCGATTCCTGTAAAGTTTGAACTGGCAAAAGTTTCAGTACTGCCTGTATTTGATGTAACATTGTGCGGATGTGGTGAAGTCCACATCCACATTACGGTATCACCAACTTCAATAGTCCTGCTAAACTGTGCAGCATTTTCACCAAGCCCCCAGTTCACATGATGTGTTGTTTGTGCCTGCATACACGTTGCAGCCAATAGTAAGCTAAAAAGTAATTGTTTTTTCATAATCAAGTTTTTTTAACATTTCTGTAAAGATAAAAAAAGTAATAAAAACTAATTATCAAAATCTTAAAAATATACTTTTAACTTATTGTTATACCACATGTTACCTTTTTTACAAGCAAAATGAAGACAATGTAAACCGGAGAAGTAGTGTCCAAATTGCAGAAAAAGAAAAAAGTGCAGGTGAAACACCCTCTGCATATTCCTTAATGCTGCTACAGGAATCCAGTCCTTTTAGTACGATACTTGTATCAAAGCCTAAACTATTATAAACAAAAAAAGCTCCCAAAAGGAGCTTCACAATATTATACAACCTATATTACAGGGCGTTCACATGCCTGGTAAGTTTTGACTTCAGGTTTGAAGCCTTGTTGGCATGGATGATATTTTTCTTGGCCAGTTTATCAATCATGGAGATAACAGCCGAAAGCTTAGCCGAAGCCTCACCCTTCTCAGTAGCCAGGCGTATAGCTTTTATCGCATTACGCGTGGTTTTGTGCTGGTACCTGTTTAATACCCTCTTCTTTTCGTTAGTCCTTATCCTTTTTAAAGCTGACTTGTGATTTGCCATTTTATTCTTCTTATTGTCTTAATAATCCTTTTGTAGTCCGTAGGGGAATCGAACCCCTGTTGCAAGAATGAAAATCTTGAGTCCTAACCCCTAGACGAACGGACCAGCGGTCGCGCTCATAGAAAACGCCTTGTCTTGTAGCCCGTAGGGGAATCGAACCCCTCTTGCAAGAATGAAAATCTTGAGTCCTAACCGATAGACGAACGGGCCATTTATTTCTTTAATGCGGATGCAAAAGTACAACTAATTTTCACTTTTGCAAATTCAAAAATAACTTTTTTTTATTTTTTTCCCCGCACGCCCCTCTCACCACCCGCCATGGTAAAATTTCTGTATCTGGAGCAGCATATTCAGGGCTATTCCGTAATGGTACGGACGCGCTGTCCGCTATATCTCCCCGCCGCCATAGGCGCGGCAGCGGGGAGGATGCCGCTGCCATCGTGGCTAAACTTCAACGCTGGTGATGTTTCAGCCAACTTTTTTAGGCAGCCGCCCCAATAATATGTGAACAGGCCAAAGAGGCTCAGTCCGGGATTAAGGCTGTTCCCGCAATGCCAGTATTAATAAGCCTTAGCAAACAATACCCTCCTGGCACTCGGCGCACCGGTAAGGACGCATCGGCCATCCTCTTCCATGCTGTCCAGCGCAATGCAGCGGATGGTGGCCTTAGTAAGCTCCTTTATTTTTTCTTCGGTCTCCGTAGTGCCATCCCAGTGTGCGGCAACAAACCCTCCTTTATTTTCAAGTACTTCCTTAAACTCATCAAAGGTATTTACAGGAGTAATATGCTCATCCCGGTAGGCAAGTGCCTTATCAAACAGGTTTGCCTGTATGTCTTTTAGGAGCCCCTCAACATAGCGTACTACCTCCGCATGGCTTACTGTCTGCTTGGTGAGGGTATCCCGGCGTGCTACTTCAAATGTACCGTTAGCCAGGTCATTTGGGCCAATAGCAATACGCACCGGAACACCTTTGAGTTCATATTCATTAAACTTCCATCCCGGTTTATGGGTCGTCCTGTCATCATATTTTACAGTAATGCCCAGCTTCCTTAACATTGCCATGAGCTCCTTAGCCTGTACCGATATGGCATCTAACTGTTCATCTCCTTTGTATATTGGCACAATAACCACCTGTATGGGCGCAAGGTTTGGTGGCAGTACCAGCCCGTTATCATCGCTGTGGGTCATTACCAGCGCACCCATAAGGCGTGTAGATACGCCCCACGAAGTTGCCCATACATACTCCTGCTTTCCTTCATTATTGGCAAATTTAACATCGAAAGCCCTGGCAAAATTCTGTCCCAAAAAGTGCGATGTGCCTGCCTGTAACGCCTTGCCATCCTGCATAAGCGCTTCAATACAGTAAGTTTCAACCGCACCCGCAAAACGTTCATTGGCAGTTTTAACCCCTTTTATTACAGGTATTGCCATAAAATGCTCTGCAAAGTCCGCATATACCTCCATCATCTGCTCGGCTTCGGCTATAGCCTCACGTTCTGTAGCATGGGCAGTATGGCCTTCCTGCCAAAGGAATTCAGCCGTACGCAGGAAAAGCCTTGTCCTCATTTCCCAGCGTACCACATTGGCCCACTGGTTTACGAGGATGGGCAGGTCCCGGTAGGACTGTATCCAGCCGCGGTAGGTATCCCATATAATGGTTTCGGAAGTAGGCCTTACAATAAGCTCTTCCTCAAGCTTTGCTTCAGGGTCCACTTCTATAGTTTTGCCGTCTTCTGTAGTTTTGAGCCTGTAATGAGTTACCACAGCACATTCTTTGGCAAAACCATCTACGTGGCTTGCCTCCTTACTAAAATAGGATTTAGGTATAAATAGTGGAAAATAAGCATTCTGGTGGCCGGTTTCTTTAAACATACGGTCGAGTTCAGCCTGCATTTTTTCCCATATGGCATAACCATAAGGTTTTATTACCATACATCCGCGAACTCCTGAATTTTCGGCAAGGTCGGCTTTCACCACAAGTTCGTTATACCATTTTGAATAATCTTCTGATCGCTTGGTTAAATTCTTACTCATTTTGATTAATTTGGCACAAATATTGTTTTCTTTATTTATTAAAGAAATATTTTTGGCAAAACTAACTATTTTAAACCAGTACAACAATAAAAAAAATGCAGAGATATGAAAACCCACTACTCCCCTTTTAAACAAATTTCCCTATTTTCAATGGTGGGAATTGTGAGCCTGGCCGCTGTTTCGTGTGGCTCTTACCAGAATACTTCAAGATATGATAATGATGGCATATACGGGTCGCTTCCCGCATCGGATAACAATGGCCAGTACACCTACAATGATGGTAACGTGGCACAATACAGGGATGGCGATGTTACCGGCCAGAACATGAACTATAAATCCTACTTCAGGTCGCTTCAGAATGAGTATCCCGCAACAGCGCTAACTGATGTGGACAATTATTCATCATACGATGCGGTAGACAGTAACAGTACAACAACAACAGCTGCCGGCAATTACAGCGCCAATAGCGGCTGGGGTGATAACAGTAATGATGTTACCGTAAATGTGTATGGCAATAACTGGGGCTGGGGATGGAATGACCCCTTCTGGGGTTGGGGCGGATGGTACGGCCCAGGATGGGGATGGAATATCGGCTGGGGATGGAACAACTGGGGATGGAACGGCGGATGGGGCTGGAACATCGGCTGGGGATGGAATAACTGGGGCTGGGGCTGGAACAACTGGGGATGGAACAACTGGTATTCTCCTGGCCATTACGTATATAATCCTCGTTATTATGGCACCAGGAACAATAGTTTTTACAGCGGCACCAGGGCAGGCTATTATAATACTAATCGTTACTCCGCCGGAAGGAATAGCTCAATATATAATAACGGTAACAGGGCAACAGTGACTAATGGCCGCAGGTTTACAAACGGCACTACTGTACGCTCAAGAGGTGATGTACAATACTCTGAAGGCAGCAGGGGCAGGAGCTTCAGTAATGGTTCAAGGAGTAACAGCTTTACACCTTCTACACGCAGCAACAATAGTTTTACACCGTCCAGGAGTTCTTCACCCTCAAGAAGCAGCGGAACTTTCAGTACTCCGTCTCGCAGTTCAGGAGGATTTGGTGGCTCACGCGGTGGTGGCGGATTTGGTGGCGGCTCCCGCGGTGGCGGTGGCGGGCGAAGGGGATAAATATATCTGCGCCCCATGTTTATATAAACAATTCTATAGACGATAGACGTGGGGCGTTTTTTATAATAAAATAAAAGCTGACTATGAAAAAATACATACTTTTTGCCCTGACAACATTAACCGGGGCTACATTACATGCGCAGACAGTTGCTGATGCCGTAAGGTATTCAAACGATAACATGAATGGTACAGCCCGTTTCAGGGGTATGAGCGGTGCTTTTGGCGCGCTTGGGGGCGATGTATCGGCTTTAATGGTTAACCCGGCAGGTTCGGCAGTTTTCAACTATAACTCCGGTACTGTTTCATTAACAAATTACAATATTAATAATAATGCAAAATATTATGGTACGGGCACCTCGAGGAATGATAATTCTTTTGAACTAAACCAGATTGGTGGCGTATGGGTATTTAATAACATTAATGACCAGGCAAAATGGAAAAAAATAACCCTGGGCCTCAATTATGAAAATACCAATAACTTAGATAACAGCATACGCAGCAGGGGAATAAGCCCGCAGGATAACCTTTCAGATTACTTCCTGGCATACGCTCAGGGAGTACCGCTTAACGTACTGGACAATGCGTTTTTTGACGAACTCAACTATGCCGACCAGCAGGCTTACCTGGGTTACAACGCATATATATTTAATCCCGTTAACGCTACAGACCCTGCGAATACATCATACATCGCCAGCCCTAATATAACCGGTAGTAATGGGTATTTTCAGGAACACAGTATTACTTCTAACGGCTTTAACGGCAAAATAGCACTTAATTTTGCTACCCAATACAGCAACTGGCTATACCTGGGTATGAACCTGAACCTGCATTTTATTGACCATACAACCTCTACAAGTTTTTTTGAAGAATACAACTCCCCCGCGGCTACAGGCCTCCAGTCAGTCCGTTTCAATAACGAACTATATACTTACGGGGGCGGATTCTCACTTAATGTCGGTGCAATTGCAAAAGTGACCGAAGCATTCAGGTTAGGGCTTTCTTATGAATCGCCTACGTGGTACAATCTTCAGGACGAGATTAGGCAGAGCATCGTTTCAGAATGCGTAAACTGTAATGGCCCGGGAAGCAGGATTTTTATTACCGATCCCGGCCTAACCTTTATTACAGAAGATTATAGCCTAAGGACACCTTCAAAATGGACAGGAAGCGCAGCATATGTATTTGGAAAGACAGGCTTATTAAGCATAGATGCTGCCCTTAAAGATTACAATACGGCAAAATTTACTTCAAATGGTTTTGGCAATGTCAACGCTGAAATTGACGACCAGCTCGATGTAGCTGCCGAAATTCGTGTAGGTGGTGAATTGCGGTACAAAAACGTTAGCTTAAGGGGAGGTTACCGCTTTGAGCAAAGCCCGTACAAAAACAGCAGAACTATTGGAGATTTGCACGGATTTTCAACGGGCCTGGGATTTGCTTTCGGCAACTCAAGGCTTGACCTGGCTTACTCCTACTTCAGGCGCACTACAGATGTAGACCCGTTAAATTCCTCGTTTTTTAACAGTAATGCCCGCGTAAGGGGCATCAACAATAATATTACCCTTTCTTATACAATAGACCTGTAATTCATGTCATCTTGCTATATAAAAACAAGCCTGTCCATATAATCTGGCAGGCTTGTTTACATATACATTTTTAAGTTGGCTTGTATGCAATAACAATAAAAACCGTACTTTTGCACTCCAATTTTAAATAAATGAGAACCAAATCATTAAAGAAAAATAAAATCAACGTTATAACCCTGGGGTGTTCCAAAAACGTGTATGACAGCGAAGTGCTCATGGGCCAGCTGCGCGCCAGCGGCAAAGATGTATCCCACGAAGCCCCCGCACACGAGGAGGGAAACATAATAGTAATAAATACATGTGGTTTTATTGATAATGCCAAGGAAGAGTCGGTTAACATGATACTGAATTATGTCGACAAGAAAGAACAGGGCCTTGTGGACAAAGTTTTTGTTACAGGCTGCCTTTCGGAAAGGTATAAGCCGGACCTGATGAAGGAGATACCGGATGTAGACCAGTATTTCGGCACTACAGAGCTGCCGCTGCTTTTAAAAGCGCTTGGCGCAGACTACAGGCATGAACTGCTGGGCGAAAGGCTTACTACTACCCCTAAGAATTATGCTTACCTTAAGATTGCTGAGGGGTGTGACAGGCCGTGCAGTTTTTGTGCTATACCTTTGATGAGGGGCAAACACGTTTCGCAGCCTATTGAAAAACTGGTTAAGGAAGCTGAAGGCCTGGCAAGGAACGGTGTAAAAGAGCTTATACTAATTGCCCAGGACCTAACCTACTACGGGCTCGACCTGTACAAAAAGCGTAACCTTGCCGAGCTGCTTGAAAACCTTGCAAAAGTAGAAGGTATTGAATGGATAAGGCTGCATTATGCTTTTCCTTCGGGCTTTCCAACGGACGTGCTTGAACTGATGAACCGCGAGCCGAAAATCTGCAATTATATTGATATCCCGCTACAGCACATATCCGACAAAATTTTGAAATCAATGCGCCGTGGCACTACACAGGAAAAAACCACAAACCTGCTGAGGAAGTTCCGTGAAACGGTTCCCGGTATTGCCATCCGTACTACACTGATAGTAGGCTATCCGGGTGAAACAGAAGAAGATTTCCAAACACTTAAAGACTGGGTCAAGGAAATGCGGTTTGAACGCCTTGGCTGCTTTACCTATTCGCATGAAGAAAACACTCATGCTTATTTATTGGAAGATAATGTGCCCGCTGAAGTAAAACAGCAGCGTGCCTATGAAATCATGGAGATACAGTCGCAAATATCATGGGAACTCAACCAGGAGAAAATAGGTAAAGTTTTTCGTTGCATCATCGACCGTAAAGAAGGAGCGCACTTTGTAGGGCGTACTGAATCTGACAGTCCTGACGTAGATAATGAAGTACTTATTGATGCTTCCCTGGCCTACCTGAAAACGGGTGAGTTTGTTACTATAAGGATTACCGATGCTACCGAGTTTGACCTTTATGGCGTACCGGCAGATATTGCCATCAATAATTAAATACAGGTTATGAAACTTAAGAATATTTTTATTTTAGCTCTCGTTCTTTTTTCCGTTTCCGCTTTTTCACAGGTTGACCGTAGCATAGACCGCCAGAGAAATGCGCCGCGTACTAAAAATAAAAAAGCGTACGAGAAAAAAGACCCCGTTGAGGTATATATGCAACAGCTTGACAAAAGGCTAAAACTCGATGATTTTCAAAAAGCGGCAATAGTACAAATCCTTCAGGAAAATAAAGAAAGTTTGATAGCTGTCAGCCACGAAGACAGCCCTATGGCTGTAAAGGAGGAAAAAATAAGGGAAATTACCGAAAAAATTGATACAAAAATTATTCCGCTGCTTTCGAAAGGTCAACTTGAGGAATACAATAAAATCATTAAAGAGCGGAAACTATAGCTACAGTAGCAACAGCCCCGCACTTTTTATTTTTCTTACCTGCTTACTGTCCCAGAATAATTCAAAATCCTCCAGGCCGGCATCATAATAAGCTTTTTTAATTTGCTGAAAAGTTACCGGCTTATATGAAATAACCATACTGTCAAATATTCTTACAAGCCACTCCCCCTGCTCCTTCGGTACCTGAATGGTAAAATTCCCTTTTTTATTATGAAACGCTAATTCTGCCATTTCAAAACTCTGCCCTTTTTTGTTTTTGGTACTATAACGTATTGAGGGCTTGTTACCCAGCCATACAATTTTAGCGGTAGGTTTTATATTGAAATTGTTCTCTTCCTGCAGGGCGTTATAAATAAAATCAGGATTTACTTTAGTACGCGGCACTTTAAAATCAAACCAGTCCTGCAGGTCATAATCAAAACAAATGCCGTGCATGTAGTTGAACAGCGACTTCTTCAGCCCGAAGCTGAACTTATCATGGTTAGCGCCCGTTTTATCGCTGAACATGATGTCGTTATTGGCGAAGATACCCACAATATCGCTATCTTTTACTACACCGAACTTTTCAGGCTCCAGGCGAACAGGGCTGTGCGCGGTCATGGCAAACTGGTGCCAGAATCCGCTTTGCAGTATCCCGGCCTCAAACATCTGGCGTACCATTTCAAGCGAGTCAATAGTCTCCTGCGCCGTTTGTGTAGGGAAGCCGTACATAAGGTACGCGTGCACCATGATGCCTGCCTCGGTAAAATTACGGGTTACACGAGCCACCTGTGCTACCGTAACGCCTTTTTGTATCAGTTCTAAAAGCCTGTCTGACGCCACTTCCAAACCTCCTGAAACGGCAATACATCCTGAAGCTTTCAGCAGCAGGCAAAGGTCCCGCGTGAAGCTTTTCTCAAAGCGGATGTTCGTCCACCAGGATACGGCCAGGTTACGGCGGAGTATCTCCAGGGCCACCTCGCGCATCAGGGCGGGCGGCGCAGCCTCATCTACAAAGTGGAAGCCGTTTTGCCCGGTTTGAACGATGAGCTCCTCCATACGGTCAACCAAAAGCCTGGCGGCCACAGGCTCATATACCTTTATGTAATCCAGTGAGATGTCGCAGAACGTACACTTGCCCCAGTAGCAGCCGTGCGCCATGGTGAGCTTGTTCCAGCGGCCATCGCTCCACATGCGGTGCATGGGGTTCACGATCTCTATGACTGAAATATACTGGTCGAGCAGTAAATCAGAATAATCGGGTGTGCCAACTTCCGACTGCTTGTAATCTTTGCAGCCGGAGTTGTCTATATACGCCACTTCGCCATTAACTAAAGTAAAAGTCCGCTTTAGCTGGCTTAGCTCCCTCTTTCCTTCTATGTGTTCAATGAGGCATTCTATTGGCGCTTCTCCGTCATCAAGTGTAATAAAATCAAAAAACTCCATTACCCGGGCATCGCTCAGCGACCGTAGCTCGGTATTCGGGAAACCTCCGCCCATGGCTGTTTTCACCTGCGGAAAGTGCTGCTTTATGAACTGAGCACACCGGAAAGCCGAATACAAATTCCCAGGGAATGGTACTGAAAAACACACCATCTGTGGGTTGATGTCCAGCATCTTCTCGTGCAGGAGGCCGAGGGAAATTCTATCGATATAGGTAAGGGGCTGTTGCAGCGTTTCGTACAGTTCATCAAACGTGTTGGCCGAACGTCCCAGCCTTTCGGCATAGCGGCTGAAGCCAAAGTGCGGGTCAATGCACTCCACTATTAGGTCACTTATATCTTCCAGGTACAGCGTAGCCAGGTGCTTGGCCTTGTCCTGCGTGCCCATGGTGCCAAACGCCCAGTCCAGCTCCTCCAGCTGTGCAAAACGTGAGGCTTCAGGCAGGAAATCTTCCTGGCAGATAAGGTGCGCCAGCGTGGGGTTCTTGCCCTGCAGGAACAGCATAACTGCGTCGATGGTTTTTAGGTAGTCGGCGCGGAGGGCGAGGATACGTTCGGCGTTTTGCGTTAAGTTGGCCTCAACCTGTTTGTGATTTGGAATTTGTGCTTTGGAATTTTCTATATAAGAAAACATATCCGTTAGCCCCTGCTTGGAGAACAGCTTTATAATAACTTCAATACCCAGGTCGGCCTGTGTGGCGGCAATGCCTTTGGTGTTGAGGAAACCTTTCAGGTAGGCCGTGGCCGGGTAGGGCGTGTTGAGCTGCGTAAAAGGCGGTGTTATTAAAAACGCTTTAGTATTCAAGGGGAATGAATTAAGGCTGCAAAGTTAGGGGATATTTTCGGGAAAGGGAAATTAGTATATTTGAGGCGAAAACTAAAGCATGAAATTGTATATCTGTTTATTACTTCTGGTATTGACCGGTACAACATTTTCTCAGGCAAGTGATATTGCTGATTTTGAAATTACATTTGATATGCTCACAGTTAGTGTAAAAGATTCCGACTTCTATTTCATGTCTCATAGAGTTGTGCGTTTCAAGAAATGTGCTTATACTTTTGAAACAATTAATAAAATAACTACGAGAGTAAGGCTAAAGGGAATCTATCAATACATAATCGTGCCTAAGGTTTTTTTTAGCTAATATATGTATTGTCTAATGATTATTGTTTACCCTTTTGGACAAAGGCAAAAAAAGTTATATAACTAAAATTCTAAAACTTTATATTAAATAATGCGATCTTTAATTATTTTTTTTGCTATACTAATGCTGGCAGGCTGTTCTTCTTCTAGAAAAATCTTTATCGGGGAAAATGTATTACCTGAAATAATGAATGATTATAAAGACTCTGTTAATACAAAAAAATTTGGGATTAGTGCTCTTTTACAGCAAAATGGGGTAACAAGCACCTACTCTATTGGGTTTGCCGGAGACTCTATTTTAATGACCCCTGAAAAAATCTTCAACATTGGTAGCCTGACTAAAACATTTACTGCTGTGCTAATTATGCAGGAAGTAGAAAAAGGCAACTTAAAACTTAGTGATACTATAGGGACTTTTTTCCCAATACATAAGAATAAAAATGTAGATGGCACCATAACAATAGAACAACTTTTAAGGCATGAAAGTGGTCTTGCCGAAGTAGTTATAGATACATTAATAAATAATGCAGTACGTAATCCTTTTAATGAATATAACAATATCAATCTTTTTTATAAAATACCTGCACCAAAAAACCGGCCCGGAGAAAAGTACGGATACTGCAATACAAATTATATTCTCCTTGGATATATTTTAGAAATTGGTAATGATAGGCCTTATCAGGATTTGCTTCAGGAAAGGATTTTTAATCCGGCAAATATGAAAAACAGTTATGCCTACTATTCAAAATCATTGGTAAATACCGCGCATCCTATGTTTAGGGGTAAAGACCTTAATGAGGAGGTTTATTTTTACTATTATAAAAATTATGCTTTTTCAGCTGGCGGGATATCATCTACGCTTTATGACTTGGAATCTTTTTTTAACAATTTATTTAATAAAAATACTTTTTTAAAAAAAGAAACTTTGAATATGATGATGGTGACAAATAGTGAATATGGACTTGGAATTGAAAAGTATGACCTAAAATTAAATAGCAACAAAAGAGCTATACTGTATGGACATAGCGGAGATAATTTCTCCTACAAAATAAGAAATTTCTATAATCCATTGACCGGAAACCTTATTATCGTTTTTTCAAATCATTTTGACGATCCTTACACTGGTAAAATTATTTATAAAATAGTAAAGACTATTGAGTAATCTTACCATCTTTATCTTATAGTTTTTCTTAATTTTACAGGAAATTTTTTCTACAAATGCCATCAGACTGTATCAGCTACCAGAGTTCAGGATATTTCACGCCACTAATTGTTGACTACCTAAACCAGAAAGATACACTGAAGCCGCTGTACAACCGCTTCCCCACCCTGCCCAACTTTAAGGCACAAATTGAAGAAAAGCACCGCCGCTACAACCATACCTACCGCAGTATACTGGCCGAAACACTGGAAAAGCAGTACGCAGGCATTGATGCTTCGGTGCTTACCAAACAAAACATTGCCGCCCTTTGGGAGGATACTACCTATACTGTTACCACGGGCCACCAGCTGAACCTGTTTACCGGTCCGCTTTATTTTTTGTACAAAATAGTTTCAGCCATTAACCTGGCAAAGCAGCTAAAGGCGGAATACCCGGGCTATAACTTTGTACCGGTGTACTGGATGGCGACCGAAGACCACGATTTTGAGGAGATAAACTACTTTAACTTCCGCAACAAGAAGATAAAATGGCCGCGTGAAAGCTCAGGCCCCGTGGGGCGATTATCTACTGAGGGCCTTGATGCCGTGCTGGAAGTTTTCAGCAAAGAACTGGGGCCCGGCAATAATGCCCGGTGGCTAAAAGACTTATTTGAAAATGCTTACCTGAAACATATCACCCTGGCCGATGCCACCCGCTACCTAGCCAATGAACTGTTTGGAGATCATGGACTTGTAATTATTGATGCCGATGCGCCAAAACTTAAAAAGCTTTTCGCGCCACACGTAAAGGAGGAGCTGCTGCACCAAACGTCGCACCACAAGGTAGCCGAAACAGCCGAACTACTGAAGGATTATAACATACAGGTAAACCCGCGGGAGATAAACCTGTTTTACATTGAAGATAACCTTAGGGAGCGCATCATACTGCGGGACGGCGTGTACTACATAAACAACACCGAACTGACATTTAGCGAAAGTAAAATACTGCAACTGCTGGAAGAACATCCCGAAAGGTTTAGCCCAAACGTTATCACACGACCGCTATACCAAGAAGTGATATTGCCCAACCTGTGCTACATAGGCGGCGGGGGTGAGCTGGCCTACTGGCTGGAACTCAAGTCGTCCTTTGAGGCATCACAAGTGCCGTTCCCCATGCTGTTGCTGCGCAATTCTGTGCTGCTTGCCACACAGAAACAGGCTGATAAGTTGGACAAGCTGGGGCTGACGTGGACCGATATGTTCAGCAGACAGCACGAGCTCCTGAATAAAAAAGTGCAGTTGTTCTCGGAATTCCAACTGAATTTCAGCGAGCAGAAGCAGTACCTGCAAGAACAGTTTGCCAAACTTAATGCAATAGCGGCCAAAACCGATGCCTCGTTTACCGGCGCCGTAAAAGCACAGCAAGTAAAACAAATTAAAGGGCTTGAGAACCTGGAGAAACGCCTGCTGAAGGCCGAAAAGCGTAAGCATGCAGAACAACTGGAGCGCATTACAGCCCTGCAAAATGAATTATTCCCCGCACAAAGCTTACAGGAACGTAAAGCCAATTTTGCAGAATTTTACCTGGAGCATGACGGGAAGCTGCTGGACGAACTGTTGAGGAGCCTAAAGCCGCTGGAGCAGGAATTTAATGTAATAATTCTTTAATTTTCACGAATTGATTACAGATTTATTAATTGTNTTTCGTCAACCCTTTTTTATTTAACAAATAAGTTTAAACCACTTCAACAAAAAAAATTAAATAAACAAAGTTAATTTTCATTAATTATTCTTATTAAGATGTTATCAAAATTATTATATATTGAANATACTTTTTTTCTACTTTTAAACTGTACTATTTTTGGGGGAGCTTACAGGTACGCTTTACAATCCATCTAATGCAAAAATACAGTTAGTAAACCTCGACCCTATCCGTTCATCTTTATAAACTGTAATAACAGAACTAAACAATAAGAAACCAATTTATAAAAATGCAGTTTCAGCCCGTGAAGTTGCTATTGCACCACTTGGAAAACTAATGACAAAATCATTAAATTATGCAAAATCATTAGATATTTCAATCACTGATAAAGAAAACATAGCCAATCAAGCTAAAAAAATACGAGGCGACCAAAAACCTAAATCAGTAAACCCTGAAACCACAGAAACAGACGGTATTTCAACTTCTCAAATGAGTTATGACAGCCGTATTGCTAATTTAGACGCTTATATAACTCAATTAGCTTCACATCCAGAATATGCACCCAACGAAACAGAAATACAAATTGCAAGTTTACAAACCTTACATTCTAGCTTGGTTACATTAAGTCAAGCAGTTAATTCAGCGGGTAATGCCTTAATTACTGCAAGAGCAAACAGAAACAATATTTTATACAACAATGAAGTTAATGTAATACAATTAATTAAAGATATTAAAGCCTATTTAAAATCTTTAGGAGATGCAGGTAAACCATATTACAACGCAATCGTAAAACTACAATTCAAAGAAACAAAATAAAAAATAGATAAAACAAAAGGGCTACCGCCCTTTTGTTTTATTCTTTCTGTTTTTAATAATAAGCCATAGTAAAATACTAATAATCAATCATAAATTTATAATAACGCAAAGTAAAACAACAATAACGAATAGCAAAAACCAAACAACAAACTTACAATTCCTATTATTAAACCTGCAAATTATAATAACACATAGTAAATTAATAAATACGAACCTGCAATTCCTATAAACGTATCCGCAAATTCTAATATTGAACCTGCAAAACATAATAATGAANCTTTAGCACACAACTTAAGAAAAAAAATTACAGCTTAAAGGCAATTTTAAACTCATTTTAAAATAGTAAACTTTTGATGAAAGTTTAATCAAATAAAAAACCGTCTCAAAATTTAAGTATTGAGACGGCTTCTTTATTTATATTAAACTATTTATAGTAGCTTACATCAACCCTGAGGTTGATGTTTTTTAAACTTGTATAATTTTGAATGCCAACAAGTTTGTCCTCTTTATTAAGAAACATAGTAGACGTTTCGCCAACATATAATAAAGGTACATAATAATAGCACTTGTGACATGAGGTATCAGAAACTGTTTCAATAGATAACATAAAGGCATTACTTTTGAAATCAAATTCCTCAACATCCATCATAAACTTTTTGTCTTTGCCTTTAGGATCCTCATTTATAACAGCAATGATAGGCACAGAGTTTAAAGGCGCTCCTACATTTCCGTCTTCAGGCATATCGTACACCATTATTTTAAAAACTGTTTTATGGTTCAAATAATCTTTCCTTACCGATTTACCGGTTGGAGTATTTTGCCTAAATGAACTAAAATATAATGTAAGATCGGATAATTTACCCTGGGGCAGGTTTTCAACTACGAAATATACAGGAAATTTAACCCTACTGGCAGTCATTTCAAACCACATGTGTTTATGCTGCCCTTTCCCAAGTTTAATTTTTTTCTTCTTCTTATTGTTATCCTTTTCTATAATAAGTTCTTTAAGGAAAATAGTATCTTTAGACAAATCCTGTGCGAGAAGCATATTACTCGATAAAGTGAGCGCCAGGATTAAAAATATTTGGTTGCTGAATGGCACAATAGTTCTTTTTAAAATAATGGGTAAATATATTATTTTTTTACTGCCACGCTTACATCAATTTTTAAGGCCGCGCAAGCCCACCGGCGGTTCCAGTCTTTTGATGCGGAATCCCTAAACAGGGTGAGGTACTTATCATAGCCGTTGCAGAGGCAGTCTACATAAAAATCATTTTTACCCCTTTCGCCTAAAAGCCGGAGCCCGATAAAAAGCCTGTCAGGGCTTTTAATGCCAAGCGCAGAAATATTAATAACTACACCTCCTGTATGTGATTTTTTCAGCCGTAAAAGCATGGTTTCGTGCACCAGCCGTTCTCCGGGGGTATTGTTATCATTTACACGGTACAGCAACAATTCAAAATCCCGGTCGGTAACATTCTGTGGAAGGCGCTTATAAGCATCAAACATTTCATTGAAGTAAAATCTTATACTGTTGAGTTCGCCTGCCGGAAGATTATCTACAAGGGAAATAATTTCGGAAGCGTCGCTAAGATTATCGGGCGCATAGCATTTGCCACGGCGTGCAATATCCCTGATCCTGTAGTTACTACTACTGTATTTGGTTATCACAAGCTCATCAAGCCTGATAGTGTCTTTTACTATATCACTGACCTGGGCATTGCCAACAGCTACAGCCATGATTATAAAAATAAGGATATACTTCATCCCGGTAAGATAACTATCATTTTAGTAACATCGGTAATTTTTTGATTTAAATTTAAATTAAATTTGAAGCTATAAACTTCGGTATTTAAAGCATGTATTTCCTCACACGGGAACTTTATTTCCCATCTGTAGAACGATCATCGCCTGAAGGGCTGGTAGCCGTAGGGGGCGACCTGTCGGCTGAGCGCCTTATGCTGGCCTACAGAAGCGGTATTTTTCCATGGTTTGAGGACGATGAGCCAATACTATGGTGGAGCCCGCCACGGCGCATGGTGCTTTTTCACGGCGAGCTAAAGGTATCAAAAAGCATGCGGAATATTTTAAACCGCGGCATTTTCAGGGTAACATCTAACACGGCATTTAATGATGTAATCACTTCATGCAGGCATATTGAGCGCGAAGGGCAGGACGGCACCTGGATAACCGGTGAAATGGTAGAGGCCTACTGCAGGCTTCATGAGCTGGGCCTGGCACGCTCTTATGAAGTATGGCAGGACCAAGAGCTTGTGGGCGGGCTGTATGGTGTGGACCTTGGCCATGTTTTTTGTGGCGAAAGCATGTTCTCTAAAGTGCCAAATGCGTCTAAAGCAGCTTTTATAGCCCTGGCGCGGCAGCTTGAAAGGGAAGGCTATGCCCTGCTTGACTGCCAGGTGCACAACAGCCACCTGGAGAGCCTTGGCGCACGCGAAATAAGCCGTGAAACTTTCATTAAGATATTGACTGAGACACAAGGCCTATAATCAAACCTGCCGGGATAAAGCTATCACCCTTGTGCCTTTCGGAGAATATGGCCATTGCCATCTGTATCATCACAGGTATGAAATAAAAAACCCATTCACCGGGGAATGGGTTTCTTTATCTTTCTCTTTTACGTCTTAAGCTTCAAACGGAACTACAGAAACGTACGACTTGTTATCGCCCTTTTTCTGGAATTTCACAACACCGTCAACTTTTGCATGTAGCGTATGGTCTTTACCCATGTAAACGTTTTCGCCCGGGTTGTGCTTAGAACCTCTTTGCCTAACTATAATATTACCGGCAATAGCAGCCTGGCCGCCAAAAATCTTAACGCCTAAACGTTTCGACTCTGATTCCCTACCGTTCTTGGAACTACCGACACCTTTCTTGTGAGCCATGATGTTTTAGTTTTTAATTGTTAATATTATTCTGCAGATTCCGCTTCCGCTTTTTTAGTGGCTTTCTTCTTGGCCCCTGCACCGGTAATTCCGGTAATCTCGATTTGAGTAAGAGCCTGGCGGTGGCCGTTCTTAACTTTGTAACCTTTTCTCCTTTTCTTTTTGAAAACGATTACTTTGTCTCCTTTTAAGTGCTGCAGCACTTTGGCTTCAACAGAAGCACCTTCTATAGCCGGGGCGCCAAGGGTAACGTTACCGTTATCGTCCAGTAAAAGAACTTTTGCAAATGTAACTGCATCACCTTCTTTACCTTCTAAACGGTGAACAAATACCTTCTGGTCTTTGCTAACTTTAAATTGTTGCCCTGCTATCTCTACGATTGCGTACATAACAATATAATTTGGTTATTTTTTGAGCCTGCAAATATACAACTAATTATTTACCATACAACTTCCGGCCATAAAAATAGCTGGCAACAAACAAAAAAACCGCCATAAGCTAATGAAATCATAAAAAAAGTTAGCTTTATTGTAACAAAATATCGAAATTGCGTACCTATTATCAAAATCAAAATATTAGTAATCTTTATGAAAAAATCTTTAATGGCTTTGGGTTCCCTCCTGATGCTTGGCGGAGTAGCTTCGGCTCAGAAAGTAGCATTCGAGGAATATAACCTGGACAACGGGTTGCACGTAATCTTACACCAGGACAAATCAGCTCCTGTAGTGGTTACTTCGGTAATGTACCATGTGGGTTCTAAAGACGAAAACCCTGAAAGAACAGGATTTGCACACTTTTTTGAGCACCTGCTTTTTGAAGGGACAAAGAATATCCAGCGCGGTGAGTGGTTTAAAATTGTAACTGCCAATGGCGGTAACAACAACGCCAATACCAGCGATGACAGGACGTATTATTACGAAGTTTTCCCTTCAAACAATACCGAACTGGCTATATGGATGGAATCAGAAAGGCTTATGCACCCTGTAATTAATAAGATTGGTGTTGACACGCAGAATGAGGTAGTCAAAGAAGAAAAAAGGCTTCGTGTTGATAACCAGCCTTATGGCAACCTTATTGCAGAGGTAAAGAGGAACATGTTTGTAAACCACCCTTACCGATGGGCTACCATAGGCTCAATGGAACACCTTGACGCCGCTACGCTTGATGAATTCCTGGCATTCAACCACAAGTTCTATGTACCTAACAACGCTGTTCTTGTTGTAGCCGGTGATATTGATATTGCGCAGACAAAAGCATGGATACAAAAATATTTTGGCCCTATTCCTAAAGGAGCTCCAATAAATCGCCAAAAGTTTGAAGAGAAACCTATTACCCAAACTATTAAGGCAACTTACGAAGATCCAAACATCCAGCTTCCGATGGTGGTGGCATCATACAGGACCCCATCAATGAAAACAAGGGATGCACGCGTACTGGACATGATATCTTCAATCCTTAGCGACGGAAAAAGCTCAAGGATGTACAAGAAAATTGTTGATGACAAGAAAATTGCCCTTCAGATAGGCGCCTTCAACTACAGCCAGGAAGATTACGGGCTATATATAATATACGGAATACCTATGCAGGGCCACACGGCACAGGAGCTTGTTAAAGAAGCTGACGAAGAAATCGTTAAATTACAGAACGAGCTAATTTCTGAAAAAGAATTCCAGAAGCTTAAAAACCAGTTTGAAAGCCGCTATGTAAGCAGCAACTCAAGCGTAGAAGGCATTGCTGAAAACCTTGCAACATACTACATGCTTTACGGAGACATAAACCTTATCAATACTGAGATTGACATTTACCGTTCTATCACTAGGGAAGAAATAAGGGATGTGGCAAGGAAATACCTTAACCCTAACCAGAGATTATTACTTGACTACGTACCAGCTAAAGACAAAGCACAAAACTAAGTACATAAACTATCATGAAAAAAGTTATATATCTATTAGCCGGCATGTTCATTACCATTACTATGCAGGCACAGGACAAAACAAAATCGCTTACTGTCAACAGGCAGGAACAGGAAAGGCCAATGCCTAAACCGGGGCCGACACCTAAAGTAAATGTGGGCAAGCCGCAAACCTTTACGCTTAAAAACGGCCTTAAGGTGCTTGTGGTTGAAAATAACAAACTGCCAAGGGTTTCATATACCCTTACGCTTGATAACGCCCCGTATGCTGAAGGCAACAAAAAGGGTGTGGCTGACATGCTAAGCGCCATGATTGGCAACGGCACTAAAAAAATGGCTAAGGATGCTTATAATGAAGAAATAGATTTCCTTGGCGCTGATATTAATTTTTGGGCTGAAGGTGCTTCTGCAAATGGCCTTTCAAAATATTCAGGCAAAATACTTGAGCTGATGGCCGATGGTGCCCTTAATCCTGTATTCACTAAAGAAGAGTTTGAAAAAGAAAAAGCTAAAATGCTTGAGGGCCTTAAAGCCGATGAAAAAAGTGTTCCTTCTATTGCACAAAGGGTAACTAATGTGCTTACCTACGGAAAAAGCCACCCGAATGGCGAATTTGTAAGCGAGCAGACCCTTAATAATGTAACACTTGAAGATATTCAGGATAATTACTCAACTTATTTCGTGCCGGGCAACGCTTACCTTGTTGTGGTTGGTGATGTAAAATTTAACGATGTAAAAAAACAGGTTGAGAAACTTTTTGGTTCATGGAAACCGGCCAAAGCACCAAATGTAAGCTATACTGATCCTAAAGATGTACAATACTCACAAATCAATTTTGTTGATATGCCGAATGCAGTACAGTCTGAAATTTCGGTAGTGAACGTAGTTAACCTGAAAAGGACTGATAAGGATTATTTTGCTGCACTGCTTGCCAACCAGATACTTGGCGGTGGCGGTGAAGGCCGTTTATTCCTTAACCTGCGTGAAGCCCATGGATGGACTTATGGCGCTTACTCTTCAATCGGTGCAGGAAAATATGTAACTTCTTTCCGTTCTTCAACACAGGTTAGAAATACTGTTACCGACAGCGCAGTGGTAGAGATCTTTAATGAGATCAAAAAAATGAGGAACGACCTTGTAACAGAGGAAGACCTTAAAAATGCCAAAGCTAAATATATAGGCAACTTTGTAATGCAGATGGAAAAACCATCAACTATTGCAACTTATGCACTACAAACAGAAACACAGGGCTTACCTGCTGATTTTTATGAAAACTACATCAAGAACATTAATGCAGTAACTGTTGAAGATGTAAGGAATGCAGCTAAGAGATTTTTCCTTGCAGACAATGCACGTGTTGTTGTAGTTGGTAAAGCTGCTGATGTACTTCCAGGGCTTGAAAAGACTAAAATCCCTATCTTCTACTTTGACAAATTTGGTAACCCGACTGAGAAGCCTGTTGCTAATAAAGCAGTTCCTGCCGGTGTAACAGCTAAATCAGTACTTGATAACTACATTAAGGCAATTGGTGGCGAAAAGGCAGTTAAAGGTGTAAAAACACTTTACACAAAATCTACAGGTACCGTACAGGGAACACCCCTTGAACTTACCGTAAAAGCATCATCTGACAAAAAACAGTTTGTTGAAATGAAAGCTATGGGCATGAGTATGATGAAGCAGGTAGTAACTGATAAGTCAGGTTACAGGGTTCAGCAGGGACAAAAATCTGACATTACCGGTGAAGAGCTTAAAGGACTTCAGGAAAGCGCCGTGCCGTTTGAGGAGCTTTCGCTGATAAACAGCAAAGACGTTACCCTTACAGGCATTGAATCTATCAACGGTAGTGATGCTTATGCTCTTAAAAAAGGTAATACTACTTATTACTATGATGTAAAAACAGGGTATAGAGTAGGTGAAGCAAAAGAGGAAGAGCAGATGGGCCAGAAAATGACACAAACTACTTTTTACAGTGATTACAAAGATGTAAAAGGTATAAAAGTACCTCATAAAATGACCATGAATGTGGGCATTGACATAGAGCTTACTGTTTCTGAAGTTAAGATAAACGAAGGCGTTACTCCTGCTGATTTCCAGTAAAAGAGTTTCCTCGATACNCAAACGAATAAGGTAAAAGTGTAGTTTGACGTTGATTGTAGTGTTTGAAATTCATTTCTAATAATCTGTAAATCAGATATAAATATACAAATTACAACTCTTTTATGCAAGAAAAACGTAAAAAAACCGTCTCAAGTTGTGAGACGGCTTCCTCATTATTTTAAAAGTTTTAATATTGCTTCCCCTACCCCTTTTGCTGATTGTGGATTTTGCCCTGTTACCAGCCTGCCGTCAACTGTTACATGCGGCTGCCATAAACCTGATTTTTCAAATTTAGCCCCGTGTTCTATCAGCTTATTTTCCAGAGCAAACGGGACCTCCTTATCCATTTTTACAGCAATTTCTTCTTCATTGGTAAAGGCATTTACCTTTTTGTTGCTCACCAGGTATGAACCATCCGATAATTTAATATTTACAAGCCCGGCCGGCCCGTGGCATACTGCCCCTACTATCCCTCCGGCTTCATATATTTTAGCGGCAATGGCTGCCAGGGCTTTGTTATCGGCAAAATCCCACATAGCGCCGTGGCCTCCTGCATAAAAAACAGCACTGTAATCTGCCGGGTTTACTTCCTCAGGCTTTTTAGTATTTTCTATTTTATGCCTGTATTCCTTATTTTCCCAAAAAGCTTTGTTAACAGGATCTGTAAGGTCAAAACCATCTACAGGGGCTTTACCGCCTTCAGGGCTTACAAAATCTATATCGTAGCCTGCATTGTGCAGTACTTCCCACGGGTGAGATACTTCGCCAAGGTAGAACCCTGTAGGTTCACCTGTATTGCCTTTTTTGTCGTGGCTTGTTACCACAAATAAAACTTTCTTTGCCATATTCTTTGCTTTTTTAGTTTGTGAAAAAACGTTTTGTGCCGGTAACGCAATAAGCAGCGCTACAGCAAGCAGGTTTTTGATTTGTTTCATAGTTTTATGATTTTACAGGGCAAAGTTCGGCAGGGTAATCCATAAAGTAAAGGAAGTATATCACGTATTTATTGTGACCTGTATCACATCAGGCCAGGCGGCTCAGTGTTTCCCTTGAAACACCCAGATAAGCGGCAAGAAGTGTTTTCGGCACGCGGTTAACAAGCCCGGGGTACAACAACCTGAACTGTGCATACCTTTCGGCGGCAGTGCCATCCAGCAGGGAAAGTATCCGGCGTTGTAACGCTACATAGCCTGAATTTGATTTTTTAAGGAAAAAGTACTGCATCTTGGGAAATTCAGCACAAAGCCTTTCCCTGCCATCAAATGAAATAGACAGTACTGTGGTATCTTCAAGGCAATCAAGATTAAGCGTGGCGGCAGCCTGATTAAAAAACGCATTATAATCAGTAACCCACCAGTCTTCGGCAGCAAACTGGAGTATATGGTCTTTACCTTCTGCATTAGTATAATACAGTTTAACCAGCCCTTTTAAAATAAAAAATTCATTAGTGGCATTGCCACCTTCCTGAATAAGGAAACGATGTTTTTTAAATTGTTTTTCCGTAAAAAAAGACTTTACGGCAATGAATTCATCTTCGGTCAGTGATACTATTTTTTCAATATGGCGCCTCAGTTCGTCCATGGCAGCTATAATATATAGAACATCAGCCCGAAATTAACCGAATATAGATCTATACTTTCGCCGCCGGGCAATGTTGCGGAAGATTTGAAAATGGGATTGAGCCCATAATAGGCATATAGGTTCCAGGTGTTCCATCCCGCAGCGATATAAGCACCATACATAAAACGGTTCAGGTCGTTATTACCTTTTATTTTAATGGTTTCTTCACCTGATTCAAATTCTGCATTATCAGCCAGCAGGAAGCTAACTTTAAAGCCGAGGTAAACCCGCCAGAACTGGTGGCTCAGAGGATTCGAATCGCGCCATCGCAGTTCAACCGGCAATTCGGCGTAATGCAGCACCAGTTTGTTACGGCTGAATAAATTTTCAGGAATTACTTCATAACCATAGCCTCCACCGTCAGCACCGCTAATTTTAAGGTTATATTTTATATTGTTGTAAGCATAACCCAATCCGGCAGCCACAGCATAAGTACGGGCTTTATTGATGGGCATATCCCTCAGAAAACCTATGGTAAAGCTGCTGGAGAACGAATTCTGCGAAAAGTCGCGCGGCTTCCCCTGCAACAGGTTATAGGCTATCGAAGCATACATCTGGTCTTCACGATACAAAGTATCTGCAGGGGTGGCAATAGTATCATTTTTTGTACCAGTAAGCACAAGGCCCTGCTGTGCGGAAACAGGCAGGTGAAAAAGCAGGAATGCTATAAAAAGTAGCCGCATAATTGTTTTTAGGGTTCTTTATACAAAGATGCGAAAGTTTGCCGAAAATTAAGAGCCCTTTTTTACTTTCTTAGGTACTTAAAGGCAATTATACCGCATAAACATCTCATGTGCCAAAAAACCACTTTAAACGGCTAATGAGGAATCGGTAAAACACAATAACTCCACATTTATGCACCCTGATAGTTACATTGACAGAAAGTTATTTCGTAAGGCTTTCGCAGGTCTAAATCCTTCACGCATTTGATGAGCCGAGGATGTCATCGGTAAAAGATTTACCTTAAGGCAGAATTTGAAAAATTCAAATAGCTATTTTTTTTCAGCAAGTTGTTTAGCAATTAATTTCTTCCTGTATTCTTCAATANAATAAAAAACCGTCTCAAAATTTAAGTATTGAGACGGCTTCTTTTTATGGCATAAAGATTGACTTATACATCCGGAAAGCAAACTCAGGATTATTAAAATTATCTAAAAGTCAATGCTTTATATCAGGCCTGGCTTTTTTCAGGCGTTGTAAGAATTTAATGTTTAATGACAAAATGACCTTTAACCAGATATGTCTAACCAAAAGATTTTAAATATTGACAGTTTGTCACTCCAGGAACTGGATACTGATGCGGAACTTATACCGCTAATGACCCCGGAAGATGAAGAGGAGATGAACAATGAGCAGTTGCCGGCAGACCTGCCCATACTCCCACTGCGGAACATGGTACTTTTTCCCGGTGTAGTAATACCTATTACTGCAGGCAGGGATAAGTCGATTAAACTTATTAATGATGCCAATAATGGAAGCAAGATTATAGGTGTCGTTGCTCAAAAAGATGAAAATATAGAAGAGCCTGCAGCCGGCGATGTACACCCTATAGGTACGGTAGCCAGGATACTCCGCGTACTGAAAATGCCCGATGGCAACACAACAGTAATCCTGCAGGGAAAGAAGCGTTTTGAAATTGATAGGGTAACCACAGAACAGCCCTACTTAAAAGCCACTATAAAAGAGGTACATGAGTCACGGCCTGAAAGGGCCGATGTGGAATTTGCCACTATTATTGAATCCATCAAAGAACTGGCCATACAAATTATAAAGGAGAGCCCCAATATTCCTACTGAGGCTACTTTTGCTATAAAGAACATTGAGAGTGATTCCTTCCTGGTGAATTTTGTATCTTCAAACATGAACCTTACAGTTAAGGAAAAGCAGGAGTTGCTGGCTAAGAATGATTTGAAAGACCGAGCCCTGGAAACGCTGCGGTATATGAACCTTGAACTGCAGAAGCTGGAACTCAAGAATGATATACAGAGCAAAGTACGTTTTGACCTTGACCAGCAGCAGCGCGAATATTTCCTGCACCAGCAGATGAAAACCATACAGGAAGAGCTGGGCGGGGTAAGCCACGATCAGGAAATTGAAGAGATGCGCCAGAAGGGCAAGCTGAAAAAGTGGAACGATAAAACGAAACTCCAGTTTGAGAAAGAACTCGCCAAGCTGCAAAGGATGAACCCACAGGCGGCCGACTATGGTACGCAGCGCAATTACCTTGAACTCTTACTTGATTTACCTTGGAACGTGTACAGCAAGGATAACTTTGACCTGAAAAGGGCAGAGCGAATACTGAACCGTGATCATTTCGGGCTCGAAGATGTGAAGCAGCGTATCATAGAATACCTTGCGGTGCTTAAACTCCGTAATGATATGAAGTCACCGATACTCTGCCTTTACGGGCCTCCGGGTGTGGGTAAAACTTCTATAGGTAAATCAGTAGCCGAAGCGTTAGGCCGGGAGTACATCCGTATTTCCCTGGGCGGCCTCCGGGACGAAGCAGAGATACGGGGACACAGGAAAACCTATATTGGCGCTATGCCGGGCCGTATCATCCAAAGTATTAAAAAAGCGGGTACCAGTAATCCTGTGTTTGTACTGGATGAGATAGACAAGCTTAGCATAAGCAACCAGGGAGACCCCTCAAGTGCACTGCTTGAGGTGCTGGACCCTGAGCAGAACAAGGAGTTCTATGATAACTTCCTTGAGCTGGGTTTTGACCTTAGCAAGGTCATGTTTATTGCTACATCAAATAATATGGGCAGCGTGCAGCCTGCCCTCAGGGACAGGATGGAGATAATAACCATGACAGGCTATACTATTGAAGAGAAAATTGAGATTGCTAAACGCCACCTGCTTCCTAAACAGATAAAAGAGCATGGCCTTACCGATAAAGACGTTGCCATAGGTAAAAGGCAGCTTGAAAGGATTGTTACCGGCTATACCCGTGAAAGCGGTGTACGCGGACTAGAAAAGCAAATTGCCAAGGCGGTGCGTAATGTGGCAAAATCTATTGCCCTGGGCGAAGATTACAATATTAAGCTGACGGACGCGGACATAACCAAGATACTTGGAGTACCAAAGATGGAACGTGACAAGTATGAAAATACCGATGTTGCCGGGGTAGTTACAGGGCTGGCCTGGACGAGCGTAGGAGGCGATATATTGTATATTGAGTCGATATTAAGTAAAGGCAAGGGGCACATGAGCATGACAGGCAACCTGGGTACGGTAATGAAAGAATCGGCTACCATTGCGCTGGAATATATAAAATCGAATGCGGAGGTACTGGGCATAGACCCCGATATGATCAACCATTATAATGTACACATACACGTACCGGAAGGTGCCACGCCAAAAGACGGCCCAAGTGCCGGTGTGGCCATGCTTACATCTTTAGTATCCTCATTCAGGCAGAAAAAGGTAAAAAAACACCTCGCGATGTCGGGCGAAATTACCCTGCGTGGCCGTGTATTGCCCGTAGGCGGCATTAAAGAAAAAATACTGGCAGCAAAGCGCGCCAATATCAGGGAGATAATACTTTGCGAAGAAAACAGGCGCGACGTAGATGAAATAAACCAGGATTATCTCAAAGGCCTTACATTCCATTATGTGAAAAACGTAAGTGAAGTTATTGAACACGCAATAAGCCACGAGGATGCCATCTATGCCAAACGGTTCAAGCTGCAGACTAAACAGATAATGGAGGATAAAAAGTAACTGAAACGCTCGGGAAACTGGGCGTTTTTTTATTAATACATAATCATGGTAAAAAAAATAATACTGTTCCTGATCATCAGTAGTTTTTCCTCCTGCGAAACAGTTAAGCGCACCTATTTTGGAATGGAAAAAACTGAAATAACCATAAAACCCGACACTGAGGTTATTGAATATTACAGGCCTTTTTTAAAAGATAACGAATACGCGCTAAAAATTTATACACTTTCCAATTATGATGCGGCGGGCAAGGCTTTAAGTAACATTGGGGTTCCAAAAATATTTATCAAAAACAGGAAAACCAACGTAATTTATCAGTTAGATTGTTTTGAAGATATTCAGGACAATATTCAGGATATTAATAATAATGTTATAGATGGTTACATCACCCTGAAAAATGAACAGGAATTTAAAAACCTTGAAGCTTTTATAAATGCTGCTCAATCTTCTAAAATGATATTTTTCTCGGGGGAAAACAACACTATGAAAACATGGGATATTTATATATCGTATGCTACTTTTCTGGGCAAAAAACTTCGAAAATTAACTTTACCCGTTACGGAACTTAATGATATTAATGAAATCATAATACTCAATTTAAGCTTCAATAAAAGCGCTGCTGAAATCAACTAATAATCTCACAATTACTATATATGAAAATTACCACTAATATTATTTGGATAATGGCTGTACTATGCTTGTCAATGGGGTTAAACGCATGTAGAACCCAGAAAGTAAGTGCTGATATTGAAGTTTCAAATAGTAAGAGAGTCGAATATTACAGGCCGTTTTATGAATCAGCACCATACACAACCCATATTTTTGCATTAGCAAATGTGAACGCTGTTTATAAAGCCGCCAGTAACTTTGATATACATGAATTGTATGCAGTTAATAATACAAATGATTCAATATACATATTAGATAGAAATTTTAAAAATATCTATCTCAATTCAAATGGTGAAAGGACTTTAAAGGGCCATATAAAGCTGGCTAAAGCAGAAGACATAGAAAAGTACAACACGCTTAAAAGATTTATAAATAACAATGAATATTGTAATCTTGTTTTTTCTTCGCCTAAAAATGATAATAAAGGAATATGGAAAGTATATCTTGTGTACAGTACAGCAGTCAATGATAAAATAAAAGAGCAAATATTACCTTTAAACAAATTAACTGATATAAAAGAATTAACCATATTAGACCTTAGCGCAAATCCCAAAGATTCACAGTAGTATGGATAAAAGCTTCTGTTATCAATTCCCCCGAAATATATTCAGGCGGTTAATTTTTTTAATAATATTCAATTTTCCTTATTATGCGATACGAACGTTTATCACCCGTTGTATACATAATATTTTTGGTTATCCAGTTTCCCTGACTGTCGTATGTATAAGTATATCTTTTCTCGTCCGTAACCCTGCCCTCCGCATTTGTTGTTGATATGGCGCTAATATTACCCGATTTATCGTAATTAATGAGGGTTATTGACTGGAGTAAGCCGTTTTCATATGATTTATTGCCGGTCTTTTTATTCTTGTTGTTGTACATAAACAACTCTTTACTTTCTATTTTATCAAATTCTGAATAAAATACTTTTACCGTCATATTATTTTTTGAGTCGTATTCGTATTTTTCATAATTATCTGTTTCGTTTTTATGATTATAATTTATAATTGTAGAAATATTTTGCCCTTCATACTGGTAGGTAGTTTTTGACAATAATTCCCCATTGTTCCCTGTTTTGATTTCTGCAATCTTCCTGTTTTGGGCATCATACTCATATTGGGTACGCTGTTCTAAAATTTCAATATTATAATAAAGGTTTTCGGCATACAATTTCCTTTGATTATCATAAAAATATTGAATTTTTTCTTTCAGGTTGCCCCGGGCATTGTAGGTAAGCCGCTCAAAAGGGAGGCCGGTTACTACTTTGATTATGGTTTTTTCAATAATAGTATTGTCGGGATTTTTCCGTTCGGCAACAATGTTTATTTTTCCGGTTTTATCCCATTTGTATTCTGTAATAGTATAGGGCTTGCCGTTTATATACTGCGTGGCAGAGAGTTTCTGGTTCTTTCCGTTGTATTTTGTTTCTTCAAATGGCTGGCCATTGTCTATCCATTTCTTTTCCAGTATTAGTTTCCCTTGTTCACTAAAATACAGGTCTGTATTGTGTTCCGCCGGGTTTTCACGGTTCATTGCAGGCTTACCGGGAATAGTTGTAGCGGCAAAAGATTTTTCGCTCATGCTCTTGACATTGCCTTTTAGTTCATAAAAAGCCCAGTCGGTTTCTGAGTAATCTATTTCAGGTTTTTTGCTGCATGACAACAAAAACAGTAGGGTAAACAGGTAGGGACAATATTTCATTACAGGATAAGTTTGTATTCCAAAAGTCTGTTATTTTTTTAAAATTCGCAATACTATAAAAAATATAATCCACCCACAGGCGGATTATATACATCAGTATGTGCTGATAAATTATTTTTTCGCTACGGCTGCGTCGTATTTCCTGGCAACAGCATCCCAGTTTATAACATTGTAAAAAGCATTGATATAATCAGGCCTTTTGTTTTGGTAATTTAGGTAGTAGGCGTGTTCCCATACATCCAGTCCAAGAACCGGTGTGCCTGCTATGCCGGCATTAGGCATTAGCGGATTGTCCTGGTTCGGGGTACTGCCAATAGCAAGTTTTCCGTCTTTATTCACTACAAGCCATGCCCATCCTGAGCCAAACTGTTTGGTAGCAGCTTCTGTAAATTGTGTTTTAAAAGCGTCAAAAGAACCAAAATCTTTGTTTATAGCCTCTGCAAGGGTGCCTTTTGGTGTTCCGCCCGCATTAGGGGCCATTATTTCCCAAAAGAGTGTATGGTTGTAGTATCCGCCACCATTGTTCCTGACAGCCTTGTTTTCCATATCAAGGGTTTTAAGTATTTCCTCAATTGTTTTCTTTTCAAGGTCAGTGCCGGTCACGGCTTTGTTAAGTTCATCAGTATATTTTTTATAATGCCTGGAGTAATGCACTTCCATCGTTTTTGCGTCAATGTGGGGGGCAAGCGCATCATAGGTATAACCAAGTTTAGCGATCTGGAAAGGGCCTCCTTCCGCTTTTACATCGTCAGGGTTGCCAAGCGGTACTGCTTTCTCTTCTTTTTGAGGTTCCGGTGTCTGAACCACTTCTTCAAGATGGCCTTTATCTTTACACGACGGCATGGACGAAAGGGCTACTAATGCAAATACAAGGATTTTTACTTTTTTCATAATATTATGTTTTAGTTACTGAATCGATAATTTCTATGTATAATTTTTTAGCTTCATCAGGCTGCAGATGCCGTACCTGCATCCATGCATTCATCTTAAAGGCATTCCTGAGGTCAAAACTATGCTGGTACATAGGGTTAGCCTCGCCAATAGTTGCCTGTTTATAATAAGCATATAGCCTCAGCATGACATCCTGAGGCAGTGGATGCGCCAGATTTGAAGCCTTTTCATAAGCTTCATGAAAAAGGGTATCCAAATCTTTTTCTTCCATCTTAAGCTCTTCTTGCAATTATTGTTTTTCCGCCAATGGCTTTTTGGTTCAGCTTCACATCAACAGGCGTCCCTACAGGAAGGAATATATCAACCCGCGACCCAAACTTAATAAAGCCGGCATCAGTACCCTGTACCACATGCATGCCTTCGCGGGCATAATTCACAATACGCCTTGCAAGGGCACCGGCTATCTGCCTGTATAATATTTCGCCAAATGTACGGTTTTCAATAACTACTGTCGTACGTTCATTTTCTTCACTGGCTTTTGGATGCCATGCTACAAGGTATTTACCGGGATGGTATTTACTGAACTTAACAAGGCCGTTAACCGCATAGCGGGTAACATGTACATTGATAGGCGACATAAAAATAGATACCTGAAGGCGCTTGTCCTTGAAATATTCCGGTTCATAAACTTCTTCAATTACTACAACTTTCCCGTCAACAGGGGCTATAATAGTAGTATCGGTTGCATTTACCGGCCTTTTCGGATTCCTGAAAAACTGGAGTATCAGTATGAGGAATACCAGCGAAAATATCTGGATAAACTTTAATAGCCAGTAACTTTGAATAAATTCTTCTGAAAGCAGTATGACTGCCACAGTTATTGCCATTGCAATAAAAATAATTTTAGCGCCTTCTTTATGAAACATAATGGATGATTTGATAAAACAAAAATAAGAAAGGTATAGCAAATATAATACTATCGAGCCTGTCAAGTATTCCGCCATGGCCGGGCATTATAGCACCGCTGTCTTTAACTCCGGCATCGCGTTTGAATTTGGACTCCACTAAATCCCCAAGTGTCCCAAATACAACCACTATCAAAGCAGTGCAGATCCATAATAGGGATGATTGCCCAAATTCGGGGAACAGGCTGACGGTGAAGCCAGCGGCTACCGCAAACACCATACCTCCCACAAAGCCCTCAACTGTTTTTTTGGGGGATATCCTTTCCAGTAATTTTGTCCGACCCAAGGCTTTACCTACTATATAAGCAAATGTATCATTAGTCCAGATAAGGATGAAAATACCTATAAGCAGCCACCTGTTATAAGCGCCAGTACTGAAAGGCATCCTGATCAGCAGCAGGAACGGAATAATTATATATCCTGAAAGAAGGACAATTTTAGCCAGAAAATCAACTTTTGTGTGACGTGCCGGATTAAACAGGCGATACAGAAGCGTGCAGCCTACACAGAGCGCCGCCACAGTCAGCATAAGGTTGTAAACTTTATTATCAGAGATAAAAACAGCAAAGAGGATATAGCCTGTTGCCGCTATAATAAAAGGTAAAACCTTATTAAGGCTTACAAGCCTGCAAAATTCCGATACCGCAGTAAAGAGGAAAACGCCGAACAGCAGGGTAAATGTTAAGCCTGAAAATAAGGTAGCAGAAATTAGGAGAGCAATATAAACAATACCTGAGAGCGCCCTGACAATGCTTTCATTCATTTTAAAGATCTTCTAAAAGCAACAGGTAAAGATTTTTCGCAGCACTGCCATATTGAAGGAAATCTTCCTCTTTAGCTTTTTCGAAATATTTTATAGTAGTTATATTGGTAGGATAATCTTTGTCATATTTCTTTTTGATTTCCCTTAATCCGTCACTTTTTGAACCTAGTATCTGGCTGGTAGTGGCAAATATCACAATACTGGCCGGCAGCTCATTGGGTTTATTTTGCTTTATCTGATTTGATGAAAACAGTATAGAGCCTTCATCAGCAATAAGGTTTTCGCAGGTAGCGAGTAAAAACTTCGGATCAGAAGGCTTCTGATAAGATAGTTTGTTCTCATCGAGCAGGCTAAATAATTTTGGCTCGAAACAAAGGGCCTCACATTCAAACCAGTCATTTTCTTCCAGGATATTCAGGAACTGGTCATGTACTTCCGGGAGGTTTTCGCAGTAGAGGAATTTACCGCCGTTTTTCTTGAAGTTATAGGTAAAAAGTTCATCAGCAGGTACTTGTTTTTCAGGCAGGAAAGGGTTCGCATCAGAATTTTTTTCCTCATTCGAAACGTCGTTAGCGGCGCCAAAGATTTTTTTAAAAAGACTCATACCTGCTCCCTATATTTTCATTTTTTTGATATTACTCAAAGATAAAAAAATCTTAATTCAATTTTTCAACTGAATTAAGATTTTTGAAAATAAATTATTTCACGGCTATTATGCCTCTGTAACTACTTCTGTATCTGTCCTTTCATGAGGCCTTTTGCCAAAAATATCTTCCAGGTCATCCTTAAATATAACTTCTTTTTCGATAAGTATATCAGCAAGCCTGTTCAGCTTGTCCTTATTTTCGTTCAATATCGCGATAGCCCTCTGGTATTGCTCTTCGATTAGTTTTGAAATTTCTTCATCTATAAGTTTTGCCGTTTCCTCCGAATAAGGCTTGCTAAAGCTGTACTCGGCCTGCCCTGTTGAGTCGTAATACGTGATATTGCCCAGTTTTTCGTTGAGCCCGAATATTGTAACCATGGCGCGAGCCTGCCGTGTCACCTTTTCAAGGTCGCTGAGGGCTCCGGTGGATATTTTGTCAAACACTACTTTTTCGGCGGCTCGGCCACCCATTGTAGCACACATTTCATCAAGCATCTGCTCAGGCCTTACAATCAGCCTTTCTTCCGGGAGGTACCAGGCAGCGCCCAGGCTCTGCCCACGTGGTACTATAGTTACTTTTACCAGCGGTGCGGCATGTTCTAGTATCCAGCTTACGGTAGCGTGCCCGGCCTCGTGTATGGCAATTGCTTTTTTCTCTTCGGGTGATACAATTTTGTTTTTCTTTTCAAGCCCGCCTACTATCCTGTCTACTGCGTCAAGAAAATCCTGGCGGTCTACAGATTTTTTATCTTTGCGGGCCGCAATAAGCGCCGCTTCATTACATACATTGGCAATGTCAGCTCCCGAAAATCCCGGAGTCTGCTTGGCCAGGAAGTCAGTATCAAGGTCTTCGGATTTTTTAAGCGGTTTCAGGTGTACCTCAAAAATTTCCTTTCGTTCCCTAATGTCCGGCAGGTCTACATATATTTGCCTGTCAAAACGACCGGCACGCATAAGTGCTTTATCAAGTACATCCGCACGGTTAGTCGCGGCAAGCACAATAACATTGGTGTTGGTGCCAAAACCGTCCATTTCTGTAAGCAGCTGGTTCAGCGTATTTTCACGTTCGTCATTAGATCCCGAAAAATTATTTTTACCTCTGGCACGGCCTACGGCATCAATTTCATCAATAAAAATTATGGCCGGAGATTTTTCTTTAGCCTGTTTAAAAAGGTCGCGTACCCTTGATGCGCCTACACCTACAAACATTTCTACAAAGTCAGAACCTGAAAGTGAAAAGAAGGGTACCTTTGCCTCGCCGGCAACTGCTTTGGCCAGTAGTGTTTTGCCTGTTCCCGGAGGGCCTACCAATAGCGCACCTTTGGGGATTTTACCACCTATACTTGTATATTTTTCGGGATTTTTAAGGAACTCTACAATCTCCTGTATTTCTTCTTTGGCGCCCTCAAGGCCGGCAACATCTTTGAAAGTTACCTTAATATCATTCTTTTCATCAAAAAGGCGCGCCTTAGATTTTCCTATATTGAAAATCTGCCCGCCACCCCCGCCGGCACCTCCACCGGCCATGCGGCGCATCATGAAAATCCACAGCGCTACTATAATTAGTACCGGTAGTAGGGTTAGGAACAGTTCCCCCCACTGGCTTTCCTGCTCAGCCGAATAGTCATTGAGTTTACCATCTTTGTTAGCCTGGTACAGTTTATCTACAAAAAGTTCGTTTTTATCACCAAGTATAACTGTATAATGCGGGCCTTTATTAGGCTTTCCAAAAACATCTTCCCGAACATCTTTATGGGCATTGTCTTTAACCGCATCAGGCTTCAGGAACACCTTTGCCTGGGTTTTGTCATATATCACCCTGCCTACCTCACCTTTATCAAGGTAACTGTAGAATTTTGAGAGTGATATTGGCTTAGGGTCGCTCCAGCCAGAATTCCCAAAAAGGAGGTTAATAGCCAGGAACAGTAGCAGAATACCGCCATATATAAGCCATGGACTTATTTTAACTTTATTAGGTTTATTATCTTTTGACATGAATGTTAATATTAGTAGTTGTTTCCTATTGAAGTTATCCTTGCATCGCCCCAGAGGCTTTCAATGTTGTAGTACTCGCGTATGTGTTTCTGGAAAACATGGACTACAATATTAACATAGTCCATGAGTACCCACTCTCCATTTTCAGTGCCTTCAACATGCCAAGGCTTGTCTTTCAATTCCCTGGAAACTATTTTCTGGATGGAGTGAACTATAGCGTTCACCTGTGTATTTGAAGTACCGTTGCATATCACAAAATAGTCGCAAACGGTGTTATCGATTGCCCTCAAGTCAAGAATATCTATGTCATTTCCTTTTACTTCTTCAATCCCTTTGATGATGTTGGCCAACAACGCATCATTGTTTATATTCTTTTTCGCCATTTAAAAATTTAGTTATTACGCAAAGTTATCATTTTTGTATTTACTTTTGAAACTTAATACAAGATTAAAAGCATAGTACTTACATTATTTGTAAATGAATATTATCAAACTCAGTGCCACGAACTCCACTAATGATTACCTAAAAACGCTCGCTGCTGAAAGGTACGTAGAACATTTGACACTTGTAGTTGCCGAACACCAGTTGAACGGCAGGGGGCAGAGGGGCGCTCAGTGGTATGCTGAACCCGGTAAAAACTTAACTTTTAGTATATTAATCAAAGATTTACTGCTTGATATCAATGAGATATTTTACCTGAATGCAGCTGTTGCGGTTAGTATAACAGACACTCTGGCACATTATTTATCCGATATCAGTATTAAGTGGCCTAACGACATTTTGGCAGGTAATTATAAGATTGGCGGGATATTAATTGAAAACAGCATTAAAAACAACGGCGAAATTGTTTCAGTGGCAGGTATAGGGCTCAATGTTAACCAGCATAATTTTGAGGGCCTGCCCAAAGCTACATCAATGGCTGTTGTGGCTGGGCATGATTTTGATAAAGAAACCATTATGCTGGCAATAGCTGATAACCTGAAGCGAAACATTGCGGCTCTCATGCATAACGGCAGTAATGCCCTTTGGGAGAAGTATCATGATAAATTGTACAGGAAAGGTATACCCATGCCTTTTGAAAAAGAAGGACAGAAATTTATGGGTATTATTCAGGAAGTGTCCCGTACCGGAAACCTTAAAGTTACCCTTGAAGATGACACCACAGCCTTGTTTGGCCTTAAAGAAGTCCGGCTCCTGTACTAATCGGTGGTATAAAGTTCATCCTCTTCTTCAGTAAAATCATTAAGAAGGAAATCAATGACAAGTTCTATGGTGTCACCGTTTTCATTAAGGCCCCAGTAGGCAGGGTAGTAGCCGTCTCCCCAACCCGAAGCAAACATGATGACGTTGTTGTCAGATTCTTTGTAGGGGTGGTGGTCATTCCAGTCGCCAAGGGACCGGGAAAATTGGTTTTTGCCTGAATAGTCACGAAACTCATCTGCAAGTACCTCATCATAATAGTTTGATTCCGGATTTTTTTCCTGTAATTCATTGATTTTGGCAACCAGTTCTTCATTGGTTTTCGCATCAACAAAGGCCGCAATCCCTGATTCTACGGCAAAACCGTAAAATTCATCTTCAGCCAGTCCATTCAGTTCTTCGTCGGTAAGGTCTTCCGTTATGGCTAAAATCCATTTTTTTGCTTGTTCAGGCCTGAATTTAATTTTGGCATAAGCAACCCTGTGGTGCAGCCCGTCAATCTCAGCCATATAGATAAATACAGGATATTTATCAGGCTCTACCGTACGGGCGAAAGGCTGCTGTGTATCTGTAAAAAAAGGGTCTGCGGCTATTACACGGCCTGTGGGCAGGTTGAGTTCGCCTATGTGTATTTCTACGAGTTCGGCGTCGTTTATTTCATCTTCAAGATCATAAAAAATCTCATAGTCTTTAAGGTCTTTCATAGTACGTGATTTATGGATATTTAAAGTTAGCCAAAACTTCAGTTCATCTTTTGTATTTATCAATATTTTAACCGTTATAGTTTTTCAGGGCTAAAGTAGTCATACCGGTTAATAATAAGCTGAGAGCTTACCTTGTCTTCAGTAAGTGTTATGAGCCTGTACCCAAAAGAAGATACATTAATAGTAATATCCGGGGCATTCTTTTTCACCTGGAAAGATACAGCCGGCGTCACGTACTGTGTTATATTCCTGTCTGTCCTTTTATCTGGCAAATGATAATGTCCGCAAAAAACAATTACTTCTTTTTTGCATTGCTGCAGGATACTGCTCAGGCTGTCCCTGTTTTGCAAGGGGTAAATCCTGTCCATTGCAGTACCTACATCAAGTATTGGGTGATGGATGAAAACAATTATCTTTTTTAGCGTTGTGGCTTCTGCTGCCAGCCATTGTAGTTGTGCGTCGCTTATAGCAGAGGAGGACGAGTCAAGAAATATGTATTTATAAATGTCATCTTCATATGCGTAGTATAATCCGTCTTTACCGGCAGAAGCAGTATTGGTGTACAGGCTTAGTACTTCCTGCAGGTTGTCATGGTTCCCTAAAACAATTCTAAATCCGGGTTTGTATTCATTCAGTTTGTCCAGAAGCCAAGGCGCTGTGCCCGGCTCACCAATATCTCCCGTGAAAATAATTTCGTCTGTGCCATAGTCCGCGGTATGTCGCAGTACTGCTTCCAAATTGGCCCTTGGGTCGGCATCGCGTTCAAGTGCGGTAGGGTCGTCAATATGCGTGTCGGTGATATGGGCTATACGCTTTAGCATTTGGTAAAATTAAAAAAATAAAAGCCTTTTAGCGTACTAAAAAGCTTTTATTTTACGTGTCGGTACTGAAAATCAATAATTAAGCCACGCTTGAAGGACAAATCCTTTTTGATGCAGGTTTAATGGGTTGCATCTTTGCCGTATATACTCAGATAATACGATTCAGGATTACTCTTTCATGGTGTGGTACACGTTCATCACATCATCATCTTCTTCGATCTTTTCCAGCAATTTCTCCACATCGGCCACCTGCTCGGGGGTAAGTTCCTTAGTTATCTGCGGAATTCTTTCAAAACCTGATGATAATATATCTATTCCCCTGTTTTCCAATTCTTTTTGTATGGCGCCAAAACTTTCAAAAGGGGCATACATTATAATACTGTCTTCATCTGCAAATATTTCTTCCACGCCAAAGTCTATCATTTCTAGTTCAAGCGCTTCTACATCCTGCCCATCGGCAGGAATGCGGAAATTGCATGTGTGGTCAAACATAAATTCTACGGAGCCCTGTGTGCCCAGCGCACCGTTACATTTGTTGAAATAACTCCTTATGTTAGCCACAGTACGGTTATTATTATCGGTAGCCGTTTCTATCAGTATGGCTATGCCGTGCGGCGCGTAACCTTCAAATAATACTTCTTTAAAGTTGGCCGTATCCTTGTCTGAAGCCTTTTTTATTGCCCTTTCTACATTGTCTTTGGGCATGTTTGCTGCTTTGGCATTCTGTATGACGGCCCTTAAACGTGAGTTAGTCTCAGGATTTGGCCCGCCTTCCTTAACGGCCATAACAATATCTTTGCCTATCCTTGTAAACGTTTTGGCCATAGCCGACCAACGCTTCATTTTCCTGGCTTTCCTAAATTCAAACGCTCTTCCCATAAAATTTTAGTTAACGGCACAAAAATAAACTTATTCGTAATTTCTGCAAAGGCTATTTAATCTTTTGGAACGTGTTTGGATACAAAAGTCTCACTGGCCTGGTTCCAGTCGTTTATAGCCTTGTTTTTATCGTTATTATAGTTTGTGTTCAGGTTGTTATAGTTTGATATGAGTTTATTGAAGTCAGCAACTGTTTTATTATATGCTGCGATTTCTTCTTTACTGGGAGATGACTTGCTATTAATGGATTTACCGGCCTCTTCAGCTTTTTGTTTCATCATCATGAAGTCTACAACCTGCGGCGCATATTCAACAGCTTCTTTTTTATAAGTTTCAAGCATTTTCTTTGTAGCGTTTACCAATAACATGTCATTCTTGTAAGGTTTGGCATCCTTAAGTTTCATAAGGCCTTCATCAGCATATTGTTCGAGAGCTGAGGCATTTTGCTGGATACTGTTTATGTCATTTGCAGCAACGGCTTTCATAAGGTTTTCATCAGTAATATAAACTTTGAAGAAAATCAGGTACATTTCGGACTGGTGGTCAAAAACTTCATCTGATATTTTCATGTTTTGGGACAGCTTGCTGTTATTTTCCGTGATTTGGATGTTGTATTTGTTTGCAAATATTTTTTGGTTAATATTTAATTTTTCAACTTCAGAATTTATTTTATTGTTTATCAGGTCACGTGCTGTAATGTAGGCTTCCATAAAGTCGTATGACTGCTCGGCTACCTCCTGCAGGTTTATAATTTTGCTATATTCTTCATTTATATAATTTTCTGTAACAGTAAGGTAGGCCAGTAACTGGTCCCTATACTCAGTATCTCCGTTATATCCGTTTTTTGCGGCCTCAATTTTTTTGATGGCCGACTGTATGGATTTAATAAGCTCTTTGCGTGTAGCTTCTATTTTCCTGGCCCTTTTGCTATGGGCTACAGCTTTGGTATATTTCCATGTACTTGCCGAAATTTGTTCTGTTTCTTTGCCGATATAGTTTAAATATTCTATAGGTGTTTTAAAATTTTGTGCCACTGCTGAAAACGAAGCGGCATAGGCAAATAAGAAAATATAAAATAACGTTTTTTTCATAGGTATGTTAGGGATTGGTTAATTTATTAAGGTCATAGAGGATTTTAAGGCTCTCGTAGATGTACGGGTCTTTTTTTAAAGCATTGATTTTATGCTCCATGGTACTTTTAAGATAACTGTCGTACATCATTACTTCTGAAGCAAAAGATGTATTGTCAACTGTCAGTGGCTGCTCTTTTTCCGAGGCTTCATTTATACTTTTCCAGACGCTGTCCATGGAATGCACATCTTCAAAAACAGCGTCAAAGGTAAGCAGCAATGGTTTCTTGTCTTTGAGCATCAGGTTGTCAATCTGGTTATTGATGTCTTCTACTTTTGCAAAATCACTATTGTTTTTAATCCTTTTTTTGCTAAGTTCCGCAGCCTGTAACAGGGGAGTCCTGGAAAGTTGCTTGTATCTCAGGTTCATATTGATGCTGTCATTGGCCATCGCATTGGGCATAGTACTTTCCCGGGGCATTAATTTTTCCAGGAAAACAGGCATCACAACATCAGGCTTTATGCCTGTGTACTGACTGCTCTTGCCGGTCACCCTGTAAAACTTGTCAATCGTTACTTTAACAAAATCCTTTGGATTTTTTTCATCAAGCGGTATAATGGTTTGCATGGTTGCTTTTCCCAGTGTGGTACTGCCCGCAACCAGCGCCCTGTTGTAATCCTGCATTATACCTGCGAAAAATTCGCTTGCCGACGCAGAAAAATTATTTACAATTACTACCAGCGGGCCGTTGTAGAACGTTCCCCTGTTTTGGTCTTTTATAGTTGTGAAACTGTGGCGTGTATCTGAAACAATTGCCAGCGGGCCATAGTCTATAAACATGCCTGACAATTTGATGGCTTCTTCCATAGAGCCGCCGCCGTTATACTGCAGGTCCAGGATTATACCATTTACATTGTCTTTTTTAAGTTTGGTGATTTCTTTTGCCACATCATCGGCACAGCCCCTGATGCTGTTATCCGCAGCACTGTAAAAACTCGGTACTTTTATATAGCCTACTTTTTCGCCCCTGTCACTGAGTATAAAACTGTATACGCTGTGGTCTTCGGCCTTCATGATGGCTTTTTCAAGCATGACGGAGTATACTGTCCCGTCATTTTTCCTGAGCGTGAAGCCTATTTTTTTATAATCATCAGACAGGACTATGTTACTTATCATTTCTGACGTAGCACAGTTCACACTATATTCTTTGCCTTGTGAGATTAACGTTATAATCTGGTCTCCCTTGCTTATCTTATTTGACTTATAAGCCGGCCCCCCGGGAACAATGTCTTCAACAATTATTTCTTCATTATCATTTTTGCTCACTATCAGTCCCAGGGAATAATTTTCTGTTGATATCGAAGACATGAATGATGTTTTTTCATCATTATTCAAATAAGTAGAGTGGGGGTCATAGTATGAACAAAAGGCAGAAAAGAACCTGTTGTACATGCTGTTTTCAAAGCCTCCTGGAGGATTTAGCCGGGTATTTGCCCTGCACAGGTAAAGCTCCACAATTTTTGATTGGGACGCTTTTGCCAGCTTCACGAGATTTAGTCTTAGCGAATCCCTGTTTTTACTTTGCTTGGCAATGTCTTCAAAAATATCGTGTATCAGTTTCTTGCGAATAAACTTCCTGATCCGTGCCGCATCCTTATGATAAGGAAAATGGCTTTTGGAAAAATATAATGTGTCAACAGCAGCCCCGGGTAGTTGCTGGCTGCTTATTGCTGTGACATTTTCTTTGTTTCGCGCGAGCGCAGTTTTATAAATAGAAATAAAATCATTGAAAAAACTGCAATCTTTGTTTTTTATATAATTGTCAATCAGGTATTTATGTTTAGAAAGCTTATCTACATCTTCCTGGATGAAGAGCATCCTGTCTTCATCGAGCCCATTCATGACGGTATTAAAAACATAAACCGACAGGCTGTCGTCTACCGGTTTAGGCTTGATGTGCGCTTCCTGAAGCACAAAATTTACTTTTGAAAAAATATCGCAGGCTTTCTCATGATTCTGGGCCGCGAGGGCAACCGGAAGCATACAGGTAATTGCGATCAGTTTTTTCATAGCGGTTATTTTTTGTAAAAAGGCAGTTTTACAACTTTCGCAGGGATATCTTTATTTCGTATCCGGATAAATATTTCACTATCAGGAGTGGCAAACCCTGCCGGTACATACCCCAGGCCGATACCTTTGTTAAGGGAAGGCGACATGGTGCCTGATGTTACAATGCCAATAATGTTGCCGTCTTTATCCACAATTTCATAATCGTGGCGCGGAATGCCTCTTTCTGTTAATTCAAAGCCTACCAGCTTTCGCTGTACGCCTTCTTCTTTCTGCTTTTTAAGCGCTTCAGCGTTTACAAATTCCTTATTGAATTTAGTTATCCAGCCCAGTCCTGCCTCAAGCGGCGACGTGCTGTCATTTATGTCGTTGCCGTACAGGCAAAAGCCCATTTCAAGGCGAAGTGTATCGCGGGCAGCAAGGCCTATTGGTTTTATTCCAAAAGCAGCCCCGGCTTCAAATACGCGGTTCCATATCTGCTCAATTTCGGTATTTTTAGCGTATATTTCAAATCCGCCACTGCCGGTATATCCCGTAGCGGAAATAATAACATGCTCAATACCCGCAAAATCAGCTACCTCAAAATGATAATATTTAATGGCAGACAGGTCAACAGACGTTAAAGGCTGCATGGCCTCAACAGCCTTTGGGCCCTGTATGGCAAGCAGGGAATACTCGTCTGATATGTTGCGCATATCTACTCCCATATCATTTTTAGAGGAAATCCAGTTCCAGTCTTTTTCAATGTTTGACGCGTTAACTACCAGTAAATACTGGTCTTCCTTGATTTTATAGACGATAAGGTCATCTACAATGCCGCCGTTTTCATTTGGCAGGCACGAATATTGAGCCCTGCCCACGGTAAGTACAGAAGCATCATTTGTGGTTACTTTCTGTATCAGCTCCAGTGCATTAGGGCCTGATAGCAGGAATTCACCCATATGGGAAACATCAAAAACACCTACACCGTTCCTCACGGTTTCGTGCTCAATATTAACCCCCTCATACTGAACGGGCATGTTAAAACCCGCAAAAGGAACCATCTTGGCCCCAAGTTGTTCATGAATGTGCGTAAGCGCAGTATTTTTCATTATTGGTCAGGAAATGTTAGATAATGCTAAATTATTGAAAATTCAGCATTGTAGAATCTGTATGTTAAAAGATTATGATTTATTTATAGAGAAAGGCTATTTTGTCCAGTTTATCAGTCCTCTTATGAACTGGACACCTCCAAATAAAATGGCTCACCAGGCCACTACATAACGGCCTCCGCCACTGGCTGCTGAATAGGTAGCTATAGTTATTATTGTACCACCTATACACCATACCGCGCCCCATAACATATCTTTTCTTGCCTTAGCCTTCTGGGCATCGTCTATCATTATTTCAACATTATCAACAACAATGGCAGCATCAGCTTCAGAAAGCCCTTGAAGCATTAATGCCTGTTTTACTTCATAATTGTTTTTATTCTGGTTAACAATCATGTTGGCAGCAAGTGCATGGGCCTTGTCTGAGTCTAAAGTTTGCGTAGAATTTTCCATTAACATTTATTTAAGATTTTAAATATAGGATAAAAAATCCTGTATATGCAAATGTTACAGGTTATATTTTGGCTAAAACTTTTTTCAAACCTTCATAATTTTCTATTTGAATTTTCTTTTTTTCCAGGTACATTAAGGTTTTAATCTGCCCGGGCAGCGCAATTTTAATCCCGAAATTGCCTGTAATACTTTCGCCAAACTTTACAGGATGTGCAGTTTCTAAAAACACGCCTGTAACACCGGGATTGGTTTTCATGAACTTCTTCAGGCCAAGGTACCCTACCGCACCGTGCGGGTCAGGCAGGTAGTGGTGGTTTTTGTGCAGCTGTGCAATGGTTTTCAGGGTTTCTTCATCCGTGAAACTATAGGACGACAATTCCTGTGAAAGGCTTTCAGGGCCAAAAAGCTCCAATATGCGTACAAAATTACTGGGGTTGCTTACGTCCATGGCATTTGAAAGTGTTTCAACAGCAGGCATGGGGACATACCGGCGCGATTCCATATACCGGGGAACGGTATCATTGGCATTGGTGGCGGCAATAAAATGCATGATGGGCAGTCCCATTTTTTTTGCCATCATACCGGCGCAGATATTCCCGAAATTGCCGCTTGGCACTGATACTACTAAAGGCCTGCCGTTTTTTCGGAGTTCTTTATACGCAAAAAAGTAGTAGAACATTTGCGGCAGCCAGCGGGCAATATTTATGGAATTGGCCGAAGTAAGGTTCAGCCCTTTCAGCTCATCATCAAGAAAAGCCTGCTTTACCATGTCCTGGCAATCGTCAAAAGTGCCGCTTACCTCAAGTGCTGTTATGTTCTGCCCAAGCGTTGTGAGCTGGCGTTCCTGAACATCGCTTACTTTGCCTGAGGGGTATAATATCACAACCTTTATACCTTCAACCCCAAGGAAACCACTGGCGACCGCCCCTCCCGTATCACCCGAAGTGGCTACCAAAACGGTTACTTCCTTCTTATCGTCCTGTAAAAAATAACGGAGGCAGCGCGACATAAACCTTGCGCCTACATCTTTAAAAGCAAGGGTAGGGCCATGGAAAAGCTCAAGCGCATATACATCCTCATCTACCTGTACCAGTGGGAAACTGAAAGCCAGGGTTTCCTCCACAATTTCCCGCAGTTTATCCGGGGGTATCTCGTCCCCGATGAAGGGTGTAATGGCTTTAACGGCAATTTCAGTGTTGCTGTAGTCTTCAATATTGTTTATAAATCCTGATTCAAGCTGCGGAATTGTTTCAGGGAAATAAAGGCCTTTATCAGGTGCAATGCCTGTAACCGCAGCTTCTTTGAAGGAAGCTTTGCTGTTATGGTTGTTTAAGCTGTAGTATTTCATGAGTTATCTGTAAATATAAAGGCGTGTTGTTCCGTCATCAAACTTTAAAAGTTTTTGGTACTTCAACCCCTTACTAAAGTTATTGTAGTTTACTTCCTGCATAAAGGCTTGAATAGGCATATCTTGTCCACCTAAAAGTATTGTCATTTCTTCACTATTATCAGGCAGATGGTAAGAATCTAATCCATAAGATATATGTTTTGTAATTTCTTGTTTACAAATATTCCAAAATAAAAAATTTGTATGAAGAGTTATTGGCTTTTTACCAATCCTGTAAATAATTAAATCATTATTTAGATAATAATATCCTAAAAATTTACCATCAAGCTTTCGCAATTTCAGGCTGTCCATGTTAATGTGTTCTGAATCAGTTTTTGCCCAATCACCAATCTTATTACTAAAGAAGTACAAGTACGATTCATTAAGAGATGAACCGCATATATTTGGGTTAAAAAACATCAAACTATTACCATATATTGCAGTGCCTAGTAGAAGTAATCCTAAAATAGACCACCAACGAGAAATTTTGCGGAACTTCCAAAGGCTGACAGTAATAACAATGACGGATAAAAAAATTATAATATAACCAATAATTTTATCAGTTTTAGATATATAAAAACTTGAGCATGCCGAGCTACATCCACAAGTTAAATCCGTATAGTAAAAGCTTTCAAGCCAAATATATATAAAAGCGAATAGTACGATAAAAACAATTGTTATAATTTTTAATAGTGTTCTTTTCATACTATTTTTATCCCTACGGGATTTATGTTAGAAACATGTATCTCATAATCAATGCCAGTGCCTTCCAGTACCTGTGCCATAGCGCCTGCGGCTTTCCCTGCGGCTTCGTTACCTTTAGCCAGCGCAAAAACAGATGGCCCCGAGCCTGATATACCGGCACCCAGCGCGCCGGCATCAAGCGCGGCTTTCTTTATAAAACTGAAATGTGGTATAAGATGCGCCCTGAGCGGCTCTACCAGCACATCGTGGAGCGAGCGCCCTATAAGGTCAAAATCAGCTGTGTAAAGACCGCTGATAAGCCCTGCCAGGTTAGCTGTTTGTATAACGGCTTTTTTAAAGTCAATTCTGTCTTTCAGCACTGCCCGTGCATCTTTCGTCCTTACCTCAATATGCGGATGTATAATGGCAACATACAGGTTTTCGGGAGCCGGGATTTCTATAATATCCAGTGGCTCATAACTCCGTACCAGTGTAAATCCGCCTAAAAGGGCAGGGGCTACGTTATCGGCATGGGCAGCGCCGCTGGCAAGTTTTTCACCCTGCATGGCATAATGCACCAGTTCCTTAGGCGTGAGCGGATTCCCCACCAAATGATTTACAGCGAATACCGCTCCGGCTGCACTGGCTGCACTGCTGCCCAGTCCGCTCCCTGCTTTTATTTTTTTGTGTATGGTAATGTCAAATCCATAGGGCGGATGGAGTTTTTCCACCAGTGCTGTCGCGGCCACACCCGCTACATTCTGCGCTGTGTCAAGCGGCAGGTTTGCACCTGTAATTTCTTTTATCCTTACGCCCGGCTGCATGGTACGTTCCACCAGCATTTCGTCGCCTGCTGTGTCAAGGCAAAGGCCCAGCACATCAAACCCGCAGGAAACGTTGGCAACAGTGGCCGGGCAAAAAATCTTTACTTCCATACTATTTATTGCCAATACGTATTACATCTGCAAAAATGCCCGAAGCTGTTACTGCCGCACCGGCACCGGCACCTTTAATTATAAGCGGCTGATCTGCGTACCTGTCGGTGTAAAACAGCACAATATTATCTTTGCCCTCCAGGTTATAAAAGGGGTGCTCCTGTGGTATAAATTCCAGCCCTACATGCGCGTTGCCTTCTTCAAAAGTAGCTACAAACTTCAGCCTGCACCCTTTACTTTTTGCCCGGGCATAAAGATCCCCAAAATGCGTTGCATTGTCCTGCAGTGACCTGAAGAAATCCTCAACGGTTTGCGTATCAAGGCATTTTTGGGGCAGGAATGAGCGGTTTTCAATATCTTCAATTTCCATTTTGTATCCGCTTTCGCGGATTAGTATTACCAGTTTTCGTTTTACGTCAACTCCGCTCAGGTCTATCTTAGGATCGGGTTCTGTATAGCCTTCTTCCTGCGCCTGTTTCACTACATCATGGAAAGAAACCGATTCATTAAAGTTATTAAAAATAAAGTTAAGGCTGCCGGAAAGCACCGCCTGTATTTTACGTATCCTGTCGCCGGAAGCAACAAGATTCTTCAGCGTATCGATTATTGGCAGGCCGGCACCTACATTGGTTTCAAAAAGGAAGGGCGCGCTATACTGCCTTGACAGGCTTTTTAGTTCACTATAGTGGCTGTAAGCTGATGAGCAGGCCACCTTGTTACAGGTTACCACGGCTATGCTTTGTTTCAGGTAGCTGCCATAGGTCATGGCTACTTCGTTGCTGGCAGTATTATCAATAAATATGCTGTTACGCAGGTTAAAGCGTTTTATAGCCCCTATAAATCCGGTATGTGTTGATGGTTCACCATTTTCAAGGAGCGCCTTCCTGTCTTTCAGGGCAATGCCATACTCATCAAAATACATTTTACGTGAATTGGCGAGCCCTATAACCCTTACATTGATGTTGAGGTGCTCTTTAAGGTATTTACGTTGCTGCTGCACCTGTTCCAGGAATTTATCGCCCACATTGCCAATACCCATTACAAACAGGTTGAGCTGTACAGTACTTTCCTCAAAAAATTCCTCATGCAGGCTGTTCAGCGCTTTCTTAACGTCCCTGCTTGCTATTACGGCTGAAATATTACGCTCACTTGCACCCTGTGCAATAGCCCTTATATTGATGTTATTGCGCCCCAGGGTACTGAACATCCTGCCGCTGAGCCCCTGGTGGTTCTTCATGTTTTCGCCTACTACGGCTATAATTGAAAGCCCGTTCTCTGCTATGGCAGGCTTTATTTTTTGCTGGCGTATCTCAAATAAAAACTCCACATCTATAGCCGCTTTTGCTTTTGGCGCTTCTGCATCAGAAATGCCAAAGCATATAGAATGCTCAGAAGATGCCTGTGTTATGAAGATAACATTGATGCTTTCTTTGGAAATAACCTCGAACAGGCGTTTTGAAAAACCCGATACACCCACCATACCCGGCCCTTCGAGCGTAATAAGTGTTATACCGTCAATATTACTGATGCCTTTAATGGGGTTGCGGCTCTCTTCCGGCACCTGCCTTGTAATGATACTGCCCGGTGCCTCCGGCTCAAAGGTATTTTTTATGGTAAGCGTAATATTTTTATTAATAATAGGCTGGATAGTAGGTGGATACAATACTTTTGCCCCGAAATGAGACAGCTCCATAGCTTCCTCAAAAGTAATATGGCTTATGCTCCTGGCCTGTTTTACCAGCTTGGGGTTAGCGGTATAAATGCCACTTACGTCAGTCCATATTTCAAGGTGCGGCACATCGAGCGCAGCAGCAACAATAGCCGCGGTATAATCAGATCCTCCCCGCCCCAGTGTGGTAACATGACCGTCTTCTGACTGCGCTATGAACCCCGGCAGTACTATAACAGTATTCCTGTTCTTGTCAAAGAAATGCTGAATATGCAGGTTGGTTATCTCAAAATTTACAATGGCGCGGCCAAACCGGTTATTGGTCCTTATGAGTTCCCGGCAGTCGGCAAGCCGGCAGTCCTCCCCCTGTACTTTTAGGGCTTCAGCCATAATGTAGGAGGAAAGCACCTCGCCAAAAGAAAGGATAAGGTCTTTTGTGCGTTCAGAAAGCTCACCAAGCAGGTAACAGCCGTCAAGCAGGGTTTGCAAATGCTCCAGTTCCTGCTTTACATTTTGCAGCGATTCAGGCTGGTTCTTTTCAGGAATCAGGCCGGCAACTGCGTCAACATGCCGTACTTCTATTTCGTTATATAGTTCTTTGTAATTTAATTTTTTAGCCGAGGCATCAAGTGCCGCACTTAGTAGCAGGTCGGTTATTCCACCAAGCGCGGAAACTACCACCGCCACACGGCCGTTATTGATTTTATTTTTAATTATGCTTATGCATTGCAGTATATTTTGCGGGTTGGCAACCGAAGTGCCGCCAAATTTGATTATGTGCATGATAGTAACTGGATTGGTTATACAACAACTATTTTTTGATTATTATTAAATAATCCCTTTATTGGCTGATATGTAAATGATTATACCCCTAACGGGGTAGTAGTTGTTGTAGCAGTTGTAGAAGCAAGGGCAAAGGCAACATTGCACGGCAACGTGGCCATGCTTGTATAAAACTGAGTTAAATGTTTGTTGCTTTTGTAATACATATCGTAACAAATGTAATAATTTTACAAAGCGCTAAAAGCCTGAGAATCACTTTTACGGATTTTTTATAAATGCCTGCTCAATTTTGAAGTATGAAAATTTTTAATGCCGCCCAGATACGTGAAGCTGACAGATTAACAATTATACGCCAGGGCATAAGTTCCGGAGGCCTTATGGAACGCGTCGGGAACGAGGTTTATTTATGGCTGAAAAACCGGTTTCCCGATAAAGAGACTGTTTTTCATGTTTTTTGCGGTAAAGGCAACAATGGGGGAGACGGGCTGGTAATTGCCCGGCTGCTGCGCAATGACAAATACACGCTGCACCTTACCATTGCAGGTGAAAATACACCTTCACCTGATTTTGCCGCCAATCTTGAAAAAATAAACAGGGAAGGCATACCCTATAACACTACTACAGAGATTTCATCCTACGGCAAAGGGAAAGCTGTAGTGGTTGATGCCCTTTTCGGCACCGGCCTTACACGGGAGCCGGCCGGTGAATATAAAGGTATTATAGAGAAGATAAATAATAGCGGCGCCTATGTGGTTTCAGTAGATGTGCCTTCGGGGCTTTTTCTTGACAGGCCTACAGGTTTTGCCGTAAAAGCTGATGAGGTGCTTACCTTCCAGTTCCCTAAGCTGGCTTTTTTCCTTCCCGGTAATTACAGGTATATTAATAAAATGCATATTATTGATATAGGCCTTGATAAAGATTTTATTAATGATACAGTTACCGGCTACTATTTTACCGACAAGTTTGAGGCCTACAGGCTTTACAGGCCTGTACCTTACTATGCACATAAAGGTACCCGGGGGCATGTGCTTGTAATCGGTGGCAGCTACGGCAAAACCGGGGCAGTCCATCTTGCAGCGAGGGCAGCGCTCACCTCGGGCTGCGGCCTGGTAACGGCTTTAGTGCCCCAATGTGGCTATGTGCCCTTACAGGCATCCTTCCCTGAAGCCATGGTGCTTACCAACGGCGAAACACACCTGCAGGAAATTGCTTTTGCACTGAAGCCGGCAGCAATAGCTATTGGCCCGGGTATGGGTACCGATGAAGAGACACAGCAGGCACTGCATAACTTTTTGTTTGATAATAAGATTCCCATGGTTGTTGATGCCGATGCGCTAAACATACTTTCCGAAAATCTGCAGTGGCTTGAGCTTTTGCCGCCAAAATCTGTAATAACGCCACACCCTAAAGAACTGGAACGCCTTATGGGCACCTGGAATGATGATTTCGATAAAATAGACAAGCTTAAAGCATTTTCAAAAAAGCATTCTGTTATTATTGTAGCCAAAGATGCCCGCACACTTGTAGTAAATGGCGATGCTGTATATGTAAACAGCACGGGCAACGCGGCACTGGCTACAGGGGGCAGCGGCGATGTGCTGGCAGGGCTTATCACAGGGCTTATTGCACAGCAGTACACTCCTGCCGATGCGGCTGTTTTCGGGGTATACCTGCATGGCCTTTCTGCTGATATAGGCGTTGCCGAAACAGGTACACAGGCTTTTACGGCATCATCAATACTGCATTACCTGGGCAGGGCCTACCTGCAGGCAGAAAGCAGCTGCCAGTAAAATGATTTCTCCTAAAAACCTTGTTTTTTAATTATGGTTTTGTGAATTTTGACCCCTCAAACCACACCACTATGGAAACCATACATTATATAAGCTCTGAGCTTCTTTCCCTGGAAACAGTTAACACTATTATTTCACAGGGCCTTACACTGGAACTGTCAGAAGAAGCACGGGCAAGTATAGAGCGGTGCCGTATATACCTTGATGAAAAAATGAAGTCGCATGATGATCCTATTTATGGTATAAACACAGGTTTCGGCTCTTTATATAATGTAAAAATATCTAATGAAAACCTTACAAAGCTACAGGAAAACCTTGTACGCTCCCACGCCTGCGGCACAGGAGACGAAGTTCCTGCTGATATTGTGAAGATAATGCTCCTGCTGAAGATACAGTCCCTGAGCTATGGCTATTCGGGGGTGCAACTCGAAACAGTGGAAAGGCTTATTGATTTTTATAACTATGATATACTGCCTGTGGTATATACCCAGGGCTCACTTGGCGCATCGGGCGACCTTGCCCCGCTGGCACACCTGTCATTGCCGTTACTCAGTGAAGGGGAAGTATATAGGGACGGTTTCCGCCAGCCTGCACAAAAAGTGCTTGACAAAATGGGGTGGCAGCCCATCGCATTACAATCTAAAGAAGGGCTTGCATTGCTGAACGGCACACAATTTATGAGTGCCTATGGTGTTTATGTACTGCTGAAATCTGTGAAGCTAAGTTATCTGGCCGATGTTATCGGGGCTCTGTCGCTTGAAGGTTTTGATGGCCGTATAGAGCCATTCAGTGAGCTGATACACATGGTGCGCCCACACAAGGGGCAGATTGTTACGGCAAGGCGCTTTAACGAACTGCTTGAAGACAGTGAAATAATAATACAGCCAAAAAAACATGTGCAGGACCCGTATTCTTTCCGTTGCATACCACAGGTACACGGCGCCAGTAAAGATACTATTGAATATGTAAAAAAGGTGTTCAGGACAGAGATAAATTCGGTTACAGATAACCCTAATATATTTACCGAAAGTGACCAGATACTTTCAGGAGGCAATTTTCACGGACAGCCGCTGGCACTAACGCTTGATTTTTTGGGTATGGCTTTGGCCGAACTTGGCAGCATATCGGAAAGGCGTACTTACCAGCTTATATCAGGCCTCCGCGGCCTCCCGCCGTTCCTCGTTTCGAACCCGGGGCTTAACTCGGGCTTCATGATACCGCAATACACGGCAGCAAGCATAGTGAGCCAGAACAAACAGCTTGCCACCCCTGCCAGTATAGACAGTATTGTTTCAAGCAACGGGCAGGAAGACCACGTGAGCATGGGTGCCAATGCCGCTACAAAAGCGCTAAAAATTGTGGAAAACCTGGAGCGCATACTTGCCATTGAGCTTATGAACGCATCACAGGCGCTGGAATACCGCCGCCCACTAAAATCAAGCGGGTTTTTAGAATCTTTTGTAAAATCGTATCGTGAGGAAGTGCCACTGGTGGGTGAAGACAGGATACTGCATTATGATATCGAAAACACCGTTGCTTTCCTTCAAAACCTGCAGCTCGACGAGAGTGTGTTTGAATAGCCTTTTCCTGTTTAATTTCTTAATCCCGAAAAAGTTGTGCTCACCAAGATAAAAGAAACTGGCAGGCTGCGCCGGAACAATGAGGTTGAAGACTTCAGCAAAAAAATCTTGAGCTATTACGTCCTAATACTGTTTTAGTACAGCATTTTAAATAAATAATGTGTCAGGCTATGCTAAAAATTAAAATATACTGCTGCTATTCCCAATAACGCCGGTACTGCCTGTACATAAAAAATTTTCTTTTGCACTGTTGCCGCACCATAAACACCCGCTACACATACACACGCCAGGAAAAACATGGCTGTATTAGCGCCCCATTCAGCCTCTGTTATAAACAATGACCAGATAAGCCCTGCCGCCAGGAAACCGTTATACAAACCCTGGTTTGCCGCCATGGCCTTGGTTTTGGCAAACATATCTTCAGGAAAGTTGCGGAATACTTTTCGTGCACGTGTAGTCCATGCAAACATTTCCAGCCATAGAACATAAACATGTATGAGGGCTACAAGCGCTACAAGTATTTTCCCTATAATTTCCATTTAAAGTTCTTTTCAATAGCTTTTATCATTTCGCCTGCTATATCCTTATTGGTAGCACCTTCAATACCTTCAAGGCCCGGAGATGAATTCACCTCAAGCAGTAACGGCCCTTTAGAAGAACGGATAATATCAACACCGGCAACTTTAAGGTTCATGGCCTTAGCTGCTTTTATAGCGATTTTCTTTTCCTCTGCCGTGGCTTTAATAACAGATGCAGTACCACCCAGGTGTATGTTGGCCCTGAATTCGCCCGGCAATGCTTCACGCTGTATGGCGGCAACTACTTTGCCGTCTATTACAAAAAGCCTCAGGTCCTTACCATTGGCTTCCTTTATAAATTCCTGCACCAGTATATTGGCATTCAGGCTTTTAAAGGCATTAATAACACTCTCGGCCGCTTTTTTAGTTTCGGCGAGTACCACACCTTTTCCCTGCGTACCCTCCAGCAGTTTAACGATAAGCGGCGGCCCACCTACCATTTTTATGAGTTCGTTGGTATCAAGCGGTGAGTTGGCAAAACCTGTAGTGGGTATGTCAATCCCGCTGTTGAGCAGTAACTGTAATGAGTACAGTTTATCGCGTGACTGGCTTATGGCCATAGCCGAATTAAGGCAAAAAACCTTCAGTGCTTCAAAATGCCTTGTAAGCGCGCACCCGTAAAAAGTCATACTGGGGCGTATGCGTGGTATTACAGCATCAAAGTCATTAAGTATGCGGCCGCCGCGGTAGTGAATTTCCGGGGTGTCGGCATCCAGTTTCATGTAGCAGTCCTTCAGGTTCAGGAAATGCATTTCGTGCCCCCGTTGTTCCCCGGCTTCCATGATACGTTTATTGCTATAAAGCTCCGGGTTGCTGGCCAGCAACCCTATGCGCAGCCCTTTCCTGCCTTCGTCCGATTTTGAATAATATTCCTGAAGTTTTTCCTTTGTAGGCTGCCCAAGCAGGAATTTCTGTTCCGGGTCTACCAGCAGCCTTCCGCTCATGGCCTCACGGCCCAGCAGCATACGGAAACCCATAGAGTCACGGTTAGTTAGTGTTACTTCAACTTCCCAGGTTGATTCGCCCACCTGTATCTCTGTAGCTATTACATATCGCTGTTCCCTGAAACCGCTTGAGCTTTTTACAATACGCTTATCAACCAGCGGCGCCTGGCAGTGTATCACAGTTTTGGTATTATTCTGTATCGGGTTTATGTCAAATTTTACCCAGTTTTCCCCTTCTTTTTCAAAGGGCATAATATTTACCGCATGCAGGGCAGAGGTTTTGGCCCCTGAGTCTACACGTGCTTTTATTGTGGGTATTCCTAATTGAGGGAACGCGCACCATTCTTCGCTTCCTACAATAACTTTTTCCTGCATTTTGGTTGATAGTTTAAACAATTCTAAAGTACTACTTTTTTTATTTGTAAGAAGAAATGGCGATTTATTTTTACATAAATTTTATAAAGAGCGAGCAACCCGCAGCTCATACAATGTTTCGCAGGAATCCGGCAACTGTAATCCGGCAGCCCAATACTTTATTTAGCGTTAAAAATTGCCAAATGTAAAATGATATGCATAAAAAAAGCTCCCAAGGGGAACTCTTTGTTAATGAAGCCTTACGATAATAGGCATGTAGTATTTAGTCCTTACAGGCATTCCGTTCCTAATACCCGGCTTCCATTTTGTCTTAAGTGATTTCAAAACCCGTATAGCCTCATCACCCATGCCGCTGCCCGGGTCGTGTGGCACTTTAATATCCGTCAGGGTACCATCTTTTTCAATGATAAAAGATACATACACTTTTAGTGTGCCGGCAGTTTCACTGTCAGGTGTCCTGAAATTTTTTCCAACATAATCAAAAAATTTTTTTATTCCACCAGGAAATTCAGGCATTACATCCAGCTCCGGCATGCTAACAACCTCATTTCCAGTTCCAGCGGTCGGAGTACCCGTGCCTCCGGTTCCGCCTGTCCCTGAAGTTGGGCCCGTAACAATCTCGTTAGCGCCTGTACCCGCCTGTGTCATTTGTCCCGGATTTGTTTGCTGTACTTCCCGGGTTGTAGGTACTTCATCATCTGCGGGGCCTGAAACAGGTGTTGGCGGCGTAAAACGTTTTGTCTCCTCAGGGCTTTTTGGTGCGGCAGCCCCCGCTGCTTGTTCCTGTGGCTTTGGTTTTTCAGGCTCAGGGATTGTATATATTTTATCTACTTTAATTACATTAGGCCGCGGGATTTCTACAGGGCCGTTGCCTGTCCTGCTAAAGTAGTTAATTGTGGCGGGTATGCCCACAAGCACCCCGATAAGGCCAATACCTAAAAGTAAGGCTATAACTGTAGTTCTGGGATCCTGTCGGCGCAGCTGGTAGGCACCATAATTCTGGTTCCTGCCTTCAAACACAAGGTCAATCCATCCGTAGTTGAAAACGCTAGCTTTTGACATAATAAATTAATTTAAGGTTGATGGTAAATTATATTTACTAAAACGGTTAAGTATCGGTATATATTATACAAATACCTGTAAATGTTTAAAAAGTAAATAATGCTGCTTATTTTTTCCTTATGATTTCTGAGAGGAGCTTTTTCGCACGGAGGAGCTTTATTTTCACATTATTAAGTGGCTCGCCAAGCTGGTCTGCTATTTCCTGGTAGCTGAGTTCCTGGAAATAACGCAGCTGGATGACCTCCTGGTACTGCGGTTTCAATTGTCTAATACAGTTTAGCAGGCTCGAGAGGTTTTGTTCTTTAATCAGCCGGTCTTCCACAGTGGGTGTACTGTCGGCCACATAGTAAGCCTGCTGGTCGTTTACGTCATTAATTTCAATAAAAAGCGATGATTTTTTTTTGCGCAGCATATCAATATGCACATTCTTTGCTATTGCTATCAGCCATGTATTAAAAGCATAATCAGGATTATAAGTTCCGATTTTATCAAATGCCTTGGCAAAGGTTTCTATAACAATATCTTCCGTATCTGCTTCATTTTCGGTACGTTTCAGCATAAAGCCATAAACTTCGTTCCAAAAAAAATCAAGCAGGAATGTAAATGCTACCTGGTCGCCCTTTTTGGCTTTTTCTATGTTGGCCTGTATCTGATCAGCGTTTATTTCCAATGTACCGGTTTTGAAAACAAATTGGTAAAGAAAACATTAAGTTGTGTGAAGATAAGGATAATTTCGATAACAGGGTACCAGTAAACGGTGTCTTTTTCGTTTAGTTTAGAGGCGCTGTAGCCCATGGTAATCCAGGAGAAAATATACCGGAAGGCAATTACGGGGACCAGCAACATCCAGCTGAACTGCAACACGGCCAGTAATATTGCCAGGATGATAAACAAGAGCTGCGACAAGAAAAAAAGCCGTAACAGGGACTTATGCAATGGCCTGAAAAAGGAAGCGGTAAAAGCGCCGCGGCGTTTTTGCATGAACCAGTCCCTGAACTTATGTTTGGGTTCAGAATAGGTAAAACTGCCGGGTGCGTAGCAAAGCGTCGTATTTTTTTTAGTAGCAGCGCGGTTAATAAAAAGCGAATCTTCGCCACTGCGGATGTTCATGTGGTCAATGTAACCGTTTACTTTAAAAAACTCTTCCCTTTTATACGCCATGTTGCGGCCTTCGCCCATAAAGGGCATCCCGGCTTTTGCCCACGAAAAATATTGTGTAGCCGTAAGCATATTGTCAAACCTTATAATCTTATTAAGGAAAGAATTTTTCACCCGTTCATAAGCCCCATAGCCCAGTATGATGGTTTTACTCATTGTGAACTGTGAACTCATGCTGGCTATCCAGTATTTATCGGCAGGGTAGCAGTCAGCATCCGTAAATAGAAGGTATTCTTTCCGCGCAGCTTTTATGCCCAGGGTAAGCGCAAATTTTTTATTGCCCCAGAATGCCTCATTGTTTTCTACCTTAACAAGCCTGATGTTGCTGTACTGCTTTTCAAAAGCTTCAAAAATATCAAGGGTTTCATCGCTGGAGGCATCATCAATCAGTACAATTTCATAGTCAGGATAATCTTGTGTGGCCAAAAGTGGCACAAACTCCCTTACTTTTTCAGCCTCATTTTTAGCACAAACAATCACAGAGACAGGTATTTTTTTTGGCGTTATGGTTTTAGGTTTTGCAAAAGCAAATTTCGAAAAAATACCTCCATAATAAAACAGCTGTATGGCCACAACCCCGATAAAGGCATAGAAAATAATGTTCAGCATATAGGCTTTTCTGTTTTTTTAATTTTACCGCAAAGTTACGTTCAAATAGTAATTGAAAATATATTTAGGCTAAATAATATTAACCTCGGCTTCAATAGCGATACCAAATTTATTCAGTACCTTTTGTTGGATTTTCTTTGATAGCTCCAGTATTTCTTTCCCGGTAGCGTTACCGTAATTTACCAGTACCAGTGCCTGTTTGGCATGTACTCCGGCATCGCCAAAACGCTTGCCTTTGAAGCCTGCCTGCTCTATAAGCCAGCCTGCCGGGATTTTTACTTCAGCGTCGTTCAGTATGTAGTGCGGCATCTGCGGGTGCTGCCGGTATACTTTGTCAAACTGTTCTTTTGTGATAACCGGATTTTTAAAGAAACTGCCACTGTTGCCCAGTTCTTTTGGGTCGGGCAGCTTGCTCTGGCGTATGGCAGTTACGGCATCGCTTACATCTTTTATACCCGGAAGGGTTATATTATTTCGGGCAAGTTCGGCAGCAATATCGCCATAGGCAGTATTTATTTTATGGTTCCTAGTAGTAAGCCTGAAAGTAACCGAAGTTATTATGTACCGGTTCTTCAGCCTGCCTTTAAAAACACTTTCCCGGTAGCCAAATTCGCATTCTTCCTTAGTGAAGGTTTTTAATTCCTGCGTTTCTGTGTCCATAGCCTCGCATGACACAAAAGTATCTTTAATTTCAGTCCCGTAAGCGCCTATATTTTGTATGGGCGTAGTACCCACATTCCCGGGGATTAGCGACATGTTTTCCAGCCCGCCATAATTACTCTCAATGCAGTACAGTACAAACTGGTGCCAGTTTTCGCCCGCCATCCCTTTTATGTGTACATAGCCTTCTTCCTGCTTTACCACCTCTTTACCTTTTAGGTCTATATGTAGCACAAGTGCGTCGATATCCTTAGTCAGCAGCATGTTGCTGCCGCCGCCCAGGATAAACAGTTTCCTGCCCGTATTTTCTTTTAAAACCTGCGCGAGTTCTGCAACAGTGTGTACGGCGACAAATGCTGACGCTTTTGCGTCTATGCCAAAGGTATTGTAGCCTTTCAGGGAAAAGTCTTTGATAATTTCCATGCCTGCGGTTATTTTTGCCGTGGCAAAAGTACGTTAATCCCGATTTACGCAATAGCAATGTGTAAAAAAAATGCACACACGCTAATTGCTTCATTTGGAGCGGCACGCGTACGGCTTGCCGGGCAGGGCTTGGTCCCGCCATACGCTGTATCTCCGCGCCGCAAAAGCAGGCGCCGCGGAGGATGCCGCTTCTGTCGGGGCTGGGCAGGGGACTGCAGTATCCTCCGGGCAGCTTCAGGATGATATTTCAGGGGGTTACAGCTGTTCTGTTACTCTGTAGAAAGCCCGCGGTTCAGAAATTCAATCAAGGGTTTCAGCACCAGCAGCTTTTCTGATGTTTTCTTTACAAAATTTTTATCATCAAGCTCCTTATCACTAATTTTTGCCGTGGCAGTAAAGCTTTTCAGCTTCAGGAATTCAATGGCGGGATGTTCCTTATCAAAGTCTTTAGGTGCGGTTTTAAGCGCAATATTTTCATCACGGTCAAGCGTCCCAAATAGCTTTATAAATACTTCATGTCCTACAATGGCTTCAAGGTCTTCATAAAACCCGGCAATTTCGCGGCGCACTTTTTTCAGGTCAGCTACCTCAGGCATGTATAGCCCCCCTGCTACAAAACTTGCCCCCGGCTCAATATGCACATAATAGCCTGCCTTATTAGTACCCTTGCGGCCTTCGCACATCCATATGCCCATATTGGTCTTGTAAGGCGACTTGTCTTTCGTAAACCGGATGTCCCTGTTTATCCTGAACGAGCAGTGCTTAGGTTCCAGTTGGGCCAGTGAAGCATCGCCTTTGCTCATTTCGGCAATAAAGGCCTCAATAAGTTGTTTGTACTCTTTTTTATAAGCGTCATACCGCTTTTGGTTTGCCTGGAACCAGTCACGGTTGTTGTTGGCTTTAAGGTCACTGATGAATTGGAGGGTTTCTTTTTGAAGCATCTGTTTTTGATAATTTGTGGATTCGTGAATTTTTTTTGTACATAATCGGTTTGCCAGTAACAAAGTAACAAAGTAACAAAGTTTTTGCTTAAAGTAAAAAAAGCAGGATACCGGCTAAGCAAATCAATAATTCAATCAACTCTTATAAAGTAAACATCTTATAGCTCTGGTGTGTGGCTTTGACTATAGCTTCCGTGCGACCGGTATGGGTATCGGATATAAAAATCTGCCCGAACACCTTATCATCTATCATCCGAACTATTTTTTCTACCCTCGTCTCATCCAGCTTGTCAAAAATATCGTCAAAAAGCAGTATGGGCAGCACGCCGCTTTGCTGCTTTATAAACTCGAACTGCGCCAGCTTCAGGGCGATGAGGAATGATTTTTGCTGGCCCTGGGAACCAAATTTTTTTATGGGGTGGCCCTCTATCTCGAACAAAAGGTCATCTTTATGCACACCGGTACTGGTATATTGCAATACCCTGTCCCTGCCCAGGTTTTCTTCAAGCAGGCCGCTAAGGCTATTATGGTGCAGGTGGCTTTCGTAGATGAGGTTTACGCTTTCGGCCGCGTCAGTGATGGTCCTGTGGTGGTGGCTAAAAATAGGTATGAAATTTTCAAGGAATTTTTTCCTTTCTTCAAAAACAGCCTGTGCCAGTGGTTCCAGTTGCTCATTATAAACCAAAAGTTGCTCTTTATCAAATACGCGGTTGAGTGCAAAGTACTTCAGCAGGGCATTCCGCTGCGCTATAATATTCTGGTAGGCTATAAGCTGCTGCAGGTACCGGCTGTTGAGCTGTGAAATGACACTGTCAATGAACTTCCTGCGGGTTTCGCTGCCTTCCATAATCAGGTCATTGTCAGATGGTGAAATGATCACAAGAGGTATAAAACCTATATGTTCTGAAAATTTTTCATACACTTTGCCGTTGCGTTTCAGTACTTTTTTTTGCCCTTTCTTCAGGCTGCAGGCAACCTGTTCGGTACGGCCATCCTTGCTGAATGTGCCTTCAAGGACAAAGAAATCTTCACCGTGCTTAATGTTCTGGACCGCCAGCGGGTTAAAATAACTTTTTCCATAAGCAAGGTGGTATACCGCATCCAGCACGTTGGTTTTGCCAATGCCGTTTTTACCTGTAAAACAGTTAATCTTCGGGTCAAAAACATATACTGCTTCAGCAATGTTTTTATAATTAAGTATGGATAATTGTTTCAGGTACATGCGCAATGCGTCCGGTATAAGCGAACGGTTATGGTATATGCTTTTTTTAAAGTGGCTGCAAATTATTCAAAAAATATCAATAAAAAGATATTTTAATATTCAATAAAAATTTTATTTTTGCGGCTCACAAAAATGAAATAAATGGCAACGTATAACAAAAGAGGATATAAAGCACCCAAACCTGTAGCTGAAGTTAATGATATTGAGCCTGAAGAAAAATTTGATGGCAAAAGTACTACTGCTGAAGTGTTTAATACGCTGGACCAAAGCGCATCCAGAACGGAAGCGTGGGTAGCCCGTAACCAAAAAGCTATATTTGTAGTGCTTGGTATAATAGCCCTTGCTACTGTGGGTTACCTGCTTTATGACAAGTTTGTTGCCACTCCTAAAGAAGACGAGGCTGCCAGGGAAATGTTCCAGGCAGAAGAATACTTTACACAGGCTATTGATGCCCCCACCGCAAATGACTCACTTTATAACCTGTCGCTAAAAGGTGGTGAAGGTAAACTCGGTTTCCTGGGCATAATTGAAAATTATGGTGGTACTGACGCGGCTAACCTTTCACATTATTTTGCCGGTATGGCGTACCTTAATACCGGTAAATATAAGGATGCCGTGAAACATCTGGAAGAATTCAAATCCGGCGATGATGTACTTACTGCCATGGCCGAAGGTGCCAAAGGCGATGCTTTTGCCCAGCTGAAGCAGAATGAAGACGCACTAAAATTTTATGAAAAAGCCATAAAGGCCAGTGACAATGAGCTCACTACACCACGATTCCTGTTTAAGGCGGCTCAGCTTTTAATGTCCATGAACAAAAAGGCTGACGCGCTTAAATATTACCAGGAAATAAAAGATAAATATGATACTTCTGCTGAAGGCGTAAACATTGATGCCTACATCGCAAAGGCCGAATAATATGGCAACCGAAAATAAGAATTTATCACATTACGATAAAAACACAATCCCAAACGCGAAAAATTTCCGGTTTGGGATTGTTGTTTCAGAGTGGAATGAAAACATAACTTCTGGGCTATATAAAGGAGCTGTTGAAACGCTGCGGGATAATGGCGTGCCGGAAGAAAACCTGGTAATATGGAATGTCCCGGGAAGTTTTGAACTAATCTACGGCTGCAAAAAAATGATACAATCACAGGCTGTTGATGCAGTAATTGCCATAGGCAGCGTTATACAGGGCGAGACGAAACACTTTGACTTTGTTTGTGAAGCGGTATCACAGGGCATAAAAGACCTTAACATTATTACTGATGTCCCTGTAATCTTTTGTGTGCTTACAGATAATAACCTGCAGCAGGCCATAGACAGGAGCGGGGGCAAACACGGCAATAAAGGCACGGAAGCAGCAGTAGTAGCCATGAAAATGGCCGGCTTAAAGCACAGGGTAAAGTAACTATATTTTGTATAAGTAACAATAACCTTTCACTACAAGAGTAGTCTCTTATCCTTAAACTTTACTGTCAGAATTGCAGCGGCACATCAATTGCACATTTGCTATTGTATTACTTAATTTTTTTTAAAACCCGTATCTTTTTTTTTAAAATAATCATTTTTAAAAAACTTTTCAACACGAAAACGTTATAGTTTAAATGTTAAAAAAAGTTAGTATGTAAAACCAACTTTTTGTATGTATTTTTACATTTGAGTATGAATGAAGCACAAACAAGTGCTTCATTTTTAATGTAATAATGTTTTTTAAATGATTTATGGAAATGAAAAAAAAACTACTCCTGCTTTTATTTATGTTAACCAATACCCTGAATGCGCAGGTAACACTTAACTATACCACGCAAACAGTTGCTTTTAACCAGACCCATACCGTATTTACAGGCAGTAATTATTTTGCAGGCACTTTTGATAACGGCGCTGCCGAACTGGGTGTGTTTGCTAACGGTAGCGGAAGTGGTTTTATAGGTAATCCGGGTGTGGCAACATTTCGTACTTTTACCACCAATACCTTTGGCACCCAGGGTATTTCCCGCCCTATGCAGGTAGGCGACGAATTTGTAATCACGGCTTTCGTAAATAATTCTACTAATTTTTTTGACAATGGTACTGCGGGTATTTCTTTTAACGGAAATACAACATATTCAAACTATGGCGCTTTGCTGGTAAACCAACGAGCGCGTTTCCAGATCAATACGAATGGCAACTGGTTTCCCGCTGCTTCTTCAGCAGGTAGCGGATTCGCTACGCCAAACCAGGATGTAACCTTCAGGCTGAAACTCACTTCGGCGAGAACGGCGAACCTTACCATTTCATCGGCTAACAGCGCTACTTCTTTTGATATGGTACTTGCCGGCACACTTGGGGCAACAGACAATATTACCAGTTTTGCTATATGGAACCAGACAAGTGGGAACAGCAATAACATGTTTTGGAAAAATGCTTCTATCCGCTCTACCGGTACCGTCGAAATAGGCGGCGGTAATGGCTCATCAACTTTTGACGGTATCATAAGCAACGGCACGGATGCCAATTCTACTACTATTGTTTCTGTCAATGAACTTATAAAACAAGGTACAGGTACCATTACGCTCGCGGCGGCCAATACCTATACCGGCAACACCCGTATTACCGGCGGAACACTCAGGCTGAGTGGTTCAGGCAGGCCCGGTATCGGCTCCAATGTGTTTATCAGCGCTGGCGCAACATTTGACCTTAACGGCGTAGATACCTCAGTAGCTTCGGTACGGGAAACTGGTTTTAATAATGGTGGCTCGGTGTCGCTTGGCTCGGGTAACCTGACCATTACCGGGGGCTGGACAGGCACCATCTTCCAGAATTCCATAAGCGGTTCCGGCACTATCACCAAGCAGGGCAGTGGCACCCTTTCGCTCTATGGTACACAAGGCTACACCGGCAGCACTACGGTTTCGGGTGATGAACTCTCCACAGCGGTGGCTATGGCATCAACAGTTTATAACATCAACGGCGGAACGTTTACGGTGGGTGCAGCTAACATTATCCCTGATGCTGCATCTGTAAACCTCTCATCAGGTACTTTTAATGTAGGTTTTGATGAAACCATCGGTAACCTTACCCTTAGTGGCGGTACCCTGTCCATAACAGCAGGCCGCGTACTTACGATCAACGGTAACCTTACCGTAACAGGTTCCGCAACCCTGTCGTTAGGCGCCGGCGCGGCTATACGCTACGGCACGGGCGGCAACCTTATTTATAACCTTCCGGGTTCCCTTACTACCGGTGCTGAATGGCCTGCTACATTCGGGCCTAATAACGTTACGGTAGATAACGGCACCATCACACTTAGTGCAGACAGGGCCATTTCGGGCAACCTGAATATCAACGCCGGTACGCTTGATATTGGTGCCAACACCCTGAGCAGGGCTGTCTCGGGCGGTACGCTTACCCTTGCCAACGGCGCCATCCTCCGCATAGGCGGCACCGGTACTTTCCCGGCCAACTTTGCCACCCATACCCTGGGTGCTTCGTCAACAGTGGAGTACTATGGCAGTAACCAGGTAGTGGCTGCGCTTAACAGTACTGACTATGGCAACCTTACTATATCAGGCACAGGCACAAAATCTTTGTCGGCCAACACTGCAGCAAGGGGTAATGTAGCTATTAATGCCTCTACGCTTGACATTGCTTCCAATACCCTTACCAATACTGGTACAGGGGCCACCTTTAGCATCGCCAATGGTGCCACGCTGCGTATAGGCGGTACAGGTTCATTTCCTGCGGGTTACGCCAATTACACATTGGGAGCCACCAGTACTACGGAATATTACGGCGGGGCGCAGTCTGTTTCTACGCTTGGCGGGTCACAGTATGGTAATCTCATTCTTTCTGGCTCCGGGGCAAAAACCCTTGCGGGCAACGTAGTCACCGCCGGTAATGCCACTGTAACTAATGTGGCCTTAACAGTAGTTTCGGGGCAAAACCTTACTGTAGGGGGCAACCTTGTTAATTCAGGGGGCAACGTGTCATTCCTTAATAATGCCAACCTGCTGCAGGGCGCTGCCACTACCACAAACAACAATTCGGGTAATGTAGTAGTTTTCAGGAACAGTTCGCCGCTTTTCAGGCAGGATTACACCATGTGGTCATCACCGGTAGCCGCGCAGAACCTTTTCGGTTTTTCACCCAATACGCTGCCCAACCGTTTTTACACTTACAATACTGCTACTGACCAGTATATCCAGGTACCCGGCTTGGGCACATCGTCAGCCACAACCTTTACACCCGGTACTGGCTACCTGATACGAATGCCAAACGGCAGCTTTGACGGCCAGGGGAACCCTACAGGTACATTCAGTACTAATGCTGCCGAATACCAGCAGGGAATCACCACCATGACGTTCAACGGTAGGTTTTCCGGCTTACCTAATAACGGCAATATTACAGTAAGCCTCAGCACGGCAGGAAACGGCTATAATTTTGTAGGTAACCCGTACCCGTCACCCATTAGCCTTGCGGTATTCAGGGCGGCCAATACCAACGCTATAGACGGCAATGTTTGGATATGGAGGAAAACCAACAACAGCCCTTCATCGGCCTATGTCACCATAAACAGTGTGGGGATATACACTTCCAATGGGGAGCCCGAGCAGGAAGATCCCCTGGGCATCATCAGGACAGGGCAGGGTTTTATTGTGAAGATGAAAAACAGCCCCGGTTCGCTCAATGCCTTATTTACGAACGGTATGCGAAGCACCGACACGGCCAACCAGTTCTTTAGGATGAATGCGCCGGAAACCGAAAGCCACGGAATATGGCTCAATCTTACAGGCCCCGGCCAGCGTTTTAGCCAGATGTATACGGGCTATGTAGCCGGCGCTACTAATGAAGAAGATGAGGGGCTTGACGCGCCCTACATTAACGATGCAGATTTTGTACTTGCGCCTGTACTGAATGGTAAGGAATTCATTATACACGCACGTGCATTGCCATTTACCGATACGGATGTGGTGCCGCTGCAGCTGCGTACAGCCCAGTCTGGTACTTATGAGGTAGCCATAGGCCGCGTAAACGGTTTGTTTGGCGAAGGCCAGACCGTGTACCTCAAAGATAATGCTGTCGGCACGGTACACAATTTTGCCGATGGCGCCTATACCTTTACGACCGGGGCGGGAACTTTTAGTAACAGGTTTGAAATAGTATTTGCTAATAATACACTTAACAGGCCCACGATTACTGCCGGTACGTCCCTTAGCGTATACAGGCAGGGCGATACGGTTGTGGTGAGCGCGCCACAGGAAGATATCACAGGTATTGAGGTGTACGACATAAGGGGAAGGCTGGTGTATAGCCGTGAGAGGCTAATGTCTACAGAGGTATTGCTGGATGGCCTTGTGGCAAAACAGCAGGTATTACTCCTAAAAATCACTACCGTAAAAGGTATTTATAACAGGAAACTCGTCCATTAGTATTATTTTTTTATTATTTGGAATCCCGTTGCTTATTCTTTTACAGGTGTAGTGTATATAAAATTATCCGGAATCATATTTTTATCAAAATTAAGAAGTTAAAGCAAATAATGTGATTAATGAATAAAGCTTTAAAAAGGTTTTTTCCAATTTTTTTTAACGAGTTATTAATTTAATTTCTGTATATTAGCACCTATAAATACTATATTATGAAAGTTTTTAAAGGTCAAAACATACTCAACTTAGTAAAAGAATTACCGGACGATGATGCTTGTAAAGCTTATTTAAGTAAAATCAAATGGATGGATGGCTTTAAATGCTCAAAATACGGTTCTGAAAAAGGATGTGAAAAAGCGGGATATAACTATCAATGTTATTCTTGTAATCATGTTGAAAGTTCAACAGCAAATACACTTTTTCATAAAGTAAAATTCGGTTTGCAAAAAGCATTTTTAATTGTTTTTGAGATGACAACTTCAACTAAAAGCATGTCAAGTATTCAAGTTGGAAAGCGTTATGGAATAAGCCAAACCACAGCTTGGTTTTTCATGCAGAAGGTACGTGTTGCAATGCAAAGCAGTCAGAAATATCCTTTATCGCAAATTGTCCATGTAGATGAATTTGTAGTTGGTGGGAAAGAAGACGCAAAACAAGGAAGAAGTTATGACACAAAAAAGACTACGGCAGTTATAGCAGTTGAACTAACAGAAAAAAACAAGATAAAACGCGTTTATGTGAAAGCAATTGATGACTATTCAGCTAAGTCATTAACACCTATTTTTGAGGAACACATAAGTACAAGTGCCAAAATATTTACAGACAAATGGCGAGGATATTCACCATTAAAAGCAATGTATAATATTGAGCAAAAAGAAAGCAAAAAAGGAAGGAATTTTAAAGAAATACACGTTGTAGTACACCAGATAAAGTCTTGGATTAGAACAGTTCCAACTCATGTTAGTAAAAAGCACGTTCAGTCGTATTTTGATGAATTCTCTTTTAGAATGAATAAATCTATTTTTAAAGAGAATATATTTCACAAAACAATCGAAAGAATGATAAACTCAAAACCTATATATCATAATCAAATAATACAGAAACTAACTATATAACTCAATTTTTTTAATTATAGTTTTATTTAACCCAAATTACGCAATAGAGAAAAAAGCATATTTTAGGCCTGAAAGTCCAACTGCGTAGCAGTAGAAAAAAATAGTGATGAAATTCGATTTATCCTTTACAATAAAGAGATTACCCCGTGGGTGGAATGGTTTTTATGAAGCAAATGTTGGACAAAATGGGGTTTCGGGGAACAGATAGAACACTGTGAATGGCTACCGGTCTCACAATTGAACAATTTTTATAAAAAGAAGTGTTGCTGGAGTCTTTTATCACCAGTATCTGGTG
>NZ_NOXV01000032.1 GCF_002251835.1 Flavobacterium cyanobacteriorum | reverse complement strand
CACCTCCTGCTTACCTCCGCCAGCGGGTCAATATTATGCCACCTGCCTAAAGCAGGGTCATAATTCCTTGCCCCATAGTCATACATATTAAGTCCCAGCTCGTCTTGCCATTCCTGTTCCTGATACTTATACTTATAAAATTCAAAATGTATTAAATATGAAGAAATATTATATTATTCTTCAATAAGAGCAACTTTCCATAAACTACTTTTACAAGTCATATAAATTTTATTTATAAGTTTGGTTCCATCAGGATATATCAACTCTTCAATTATTGTATATAGGTCTTTTTCAACCTCCTCAAAATTTGAGAAATTTCTTTTGACAGAGTTAAAATTTGGATAGCCATTTTCTTGTAGATTTTGTATTAATGACAATTTTAAAAGTTCAGCAGTTTCGGTTATGAGCTCAGAATCATTTAAGTCATAATTATAATTTGCTTGTTCTAGAATTAATCGTGCTTCAGTTTCAAAGTCTTTGCTATTTAATATGGCTTCGTCATCTTTATTTGTATATGCAATTTCCAATGATGTTATTGCATCTTGAGGAGTTTTATATTTGTATATCATAATTTTTAAATTTATCTATATTTCAAAGGGATTTTTTGGCGGACTTGCTTTTTTTACAGGTGTTGTTCTCCTGGGTAGGTCAGGTTTTTTAACTCCCGTACTTTCGGTTACAGTAGTAGAGGTATTAATTCGTAATAAATCATTTATTTTTGTTTTTGGGTTTAATTTGATTTGTTCTTTAACCTCTGTAACTACATTTCTAACAAATTCTAATGGTTTTACTCCTTCGGCTGGTCCCGCATCAAGTTTTTCTTTAATAGCACTATTATACTTTGGATGACTACCATGTTGGCCTTCTCCACTAGTTCTGCTAAATTTTTCCACAGGTACTTTATTTTCTGCTCCTTCAAATTTAAAGCCTTCTTTACGAGCGGCTTTTACAACATCATTATTTTTTAATGCTCTTGGAATTACATGATGTGATTCTGTTTTCCCTCCGACTTCCGATACTTTTGTTGATACTTCCGTTGTTAATTTAACAGCATCAGAAGCTCCTAATAAAGGTGTTGAAGTTACAGGTGTTGAACTACTCATTAATGGCCCTAACCAAGGGCTGAATAATTCTAAGCCTTCTAGCTCTATGCCCATACCCATTTTATTCTCCTGAAAAGCATAGGGTGAATTATACACATAATCCATGGCCAATNCCGATACTTTTGTTGATACTTCCGTTGTTAATTTAACAGCATCAGAAGCTCCTAATAAAGGTGTTGAAGTTACAGGTGTTGAACTACTCATTAATGGCCCTAACCAAGGGCTGAATAATTCTAAGCCTTCTAGCTCTATGCCCATACCCATTTTATTCTCCTGAAAAGCATAGGGTGAATTATACACATAATCCATGGCCAATGGGTCAATGCTCATAAACCTGCCAATGGCATAGTCGTAATTACGCCATTTAAAGCTGTCCCAGTTAAGCCCTAACTCGTCTTGCCGTTCCTGCCCTTGGTACTTATACTTATAATTCCCTTGCTCATAGGCCGGGTTCAGCGATACCACCCCATAATTAGCCTCATATTCCTTGCGG
>NZ_NOXV01000239.1 GCF_002251835.1 Flavobacterium cyanobacteriorum | reverse complement strand
CTTCTAATGACCGCCAGTTAGAAATTTACTCTAATGAACTTTTTGGGATAATGGCAAAGGCGGATCTGAACCTGGAGGCGACAGCAATTATACCGTTTTATGTGGGAGTGACGTTGACAATTCACACAGTGGATGCTCATCGTATGGCGACAGCGGGTGCAGCGGATGCGGAGGATGTGGCGGTGATTAAGGCCCTGTTGGCAATATTTCAAAATTGATTACCTTCGCAAAATGACAAATGAAGCTATTGAAGCCGCTAAAGAACTGCTGGCCACCCCAAAAAAAATAGTAATAATACCACACCGCAACCCTGACGGCGATGCCATGGGCTCCACACTGGGCCTGTACCATTTCCTGAAATACAAAGGGCACCAGCCCACGGTTATTTCCCCTAATGAGTTTCCTGATTTCCTGTCATGGCTGCCCGCATCGGATACAGTGATGACTTTTGAGGCCGACAAAGAAAAGGCTTCAGGGATACTGAAAGAAGCAGAGCTTATATTTACGCTTGATTTTAACCACCTGGGGAGGACAGGTGAACAAATGGAACAGGCACTGAAAGACATAACTGTACCCTATATAATGATAGACCACCACCAGATGCCCGATACTTATGCTACTGTTGCCTTTTCAGACACCGCTTATGGCTCTACCTGCGAAATGGTTTACCACTTTATAAACGCTATTGGTGAGTCATCAGCGATTGACAAGACCATAGCTACCTGCCTGTACACTGGCATTGTTACCGACAGCGGCTCGTTCCGTTATCCTTCCACAACAGGCACCACACACCGCATTGTGGCAGAATTTATTGACAAAGGCATTGACAACAGCCGTATTCACAGCCTGTTGTTTGACAACCACTCACCCAACCGTATACAAATTTTGGCAAAGGCTTTGCAAAACATAAAAGTATTGCCTGAATATAATGCATCATACACATGGCTAAGCCAGGAGGAACTTAGCAGCTTTAACCACGCCAAAGGCGATACCGAAGGGATTGTTAATTATGGGCTTAGTATAAAAGATATAGTGTTTACGGCTTTTTTTACTGAAAATAAAGAAGAAGGCATCATTAAAATATCTTTCCGGTCTACGGGTGATTTTGACGTGAACAAATTCGCGAGGCAATACTTTAACGGCGGCGGGCACGTTAATGCTGCAGGCGGCAAATCAACCGATACGCTTGAAGCTACCATAAAAAAATTTATTGCTACTTTAGCAGAGATTAAAAAAGGATAAAATGAAAAAGATGACCCTATTGTTGCTGGTTTTAGGCAGCATAATTACCGGATGCTCCCAGCAGCAGGCACGTAAGCCTGTATCGCATTCGTCCGGTACGTTTATGAAAGAATCCATTGCCAGGAATAAAAAGCTGGTTGCCAGTGAAGAATCTCTTATAGATTCCATCATAAAAAGCAATCCCAATATTAAATACATTGCTTCAGATAAAGGCTACTGGTACCATTATGATGTAGAAAACAAGAATGACACCATAACTCCCAAGCGCGGTGATGTGGCCTTTTTTAATTATGAGGTAAAAGACCTTAAAGGTAACGTAATCTACTCTGAAGTGGAGCTGCGGCCACAGGTTTACTATGTGGATAAAGAAAATATCATGATGGGGCTGCGCCATGGCATCAAGCTGATGAACGAAGGGGAAACCGTAACCTTCCTTTTTCCCAGCCACATGGGCTATGGCTACCATGGCGACAATAAAAAAATTGGCATCAATGAGCCGCTTATGTGCACTGTAACGCTAAATGACATTAAACCAGAAAGTGAAGTAAAGACAACTAATAATTAAATGAAACCAATGACAAGTTTATTTCTTAGCCTTGTTGCCATGTTATTTTCATGCAACACTACAAACACCCCACCGCCTGATGCAGAGCTTGGCGAAGGCCTGTATGCCGAAATCCAGACCAACAAAGGGAAAATTGTTTTACAGTTAGAATACAAAAAAACACCCCTTACCGTAGCCAATTTCGTAAGCCTTGCCGAAGGCACGAACGACATGGTTACAACACCAGGAAAAAAAGGCAAGCCTTTTTATGACGGAATAAAGTTTCACAGGGTCATAAAAAATTTTATGATACAGGGTGGCGACCCTAACGGAGACGGTACAGGTGGCCCGGGTTACAAGTTCGCCGATGAAATAACCGACCTGAAGCATGATAAGGCAGGCATCCTTTCAATGGCTAATGCCGGCAAGGCTACTAACGGCAGCCAGTTTTTCATTACCCATAATGCCACGCCACACCTTGATGGGCTGCACACTGTTTTTGGCCATATAGTGCAGGGGCAGGATGTTGTAAATGCTATTGAGCAGGGCGACGAAATGACCAGTGTTAAAATTTTGCGTATTGGTAAAGAAGCCAAAAAATTTGATGCGCAAAAAGTATTTAAAGAATATTACCTAAAAGCTGCCGAAGAGCAGAAAAAATTACAGGATGCCTTGGCCAAAACAAAAGCAGATAAAGTAGCTGAACTGGCACAAATAAAAGCAGGGGCTACTAAAACTGCTTCGGGCCTGCAATACAAAATTACACAAAAAGGCAATGGTGGCAAGCCACTGGAGGGTTCCACGGTATATATCCACTATGCAGGCTATTTTGAAGATGGTATGCTGTTTGATTCAAGCCGGGAAGAAATTGCGAAGCAGTACGGTAAGCATGACCCTGCGAGGGCCGCAGCCAACGCTTATACGCCTATTCCCTTCGCTGTAGGAACAAAATCAGGCATGATACCCGGATTTATAGAAGGTATAGAAAAATTAAATGTTGGTGACAAAGGTGTTATTTTTATCCCGTCCCATTTAGGTTATGGCGAAAGAGGCGCCGGAGGGGGGATTATACCACCCAATGCTAATCTTATATTTGAACTGGAAGTACTTGCTAAACCGCAATAATAAAAAAGGCCTTATTGAAGGCCTTTTTTATTATACACTATCTGAATTTCCACTCAAATTCATCTTTATTATTAATGATGGCCCCAAGTTCCACTTTTATTACCTCATCAAATTCCACCTGGAAAATAATCCAGTTGTCCTCATTAAAGTAGTTATCGGACGCATCAAAATTTTCCTTTACAAAATCCCTGATTTTGTTATCGGCAGCAAACTTTTCCACATCGGGCCACTTCTGTCCTATTATCTTCTGTCCTGCAAATTCAAGTGCGGGATTGGATGATATTATGTACCCCAGCCTGAAATCTTCATCATGGTAAAAAGTAAGGCGCAGTTTAAGGGCGTTATAGATGTATATAATATTTTTGTCCTCATCCTTATACACACTGTCCGGCTGGCCATAAACAGCCTGTACATCCTTTTCCTTCATCCCGAAAAGAAGTTCGCCCACACCTGATTTCAAATTGATTTTCATATGTTTATCTTAATATTCAAAAAAACCATATTCGCTGGTAATTGTAAGTTTTTTAATGTCAGCAGCCTCCACCCGTCCCACAACCTGGGCATCCACATTGAAGGATTTTGAGATAGTAATGATATCATCGGCAATTTCCTGTGGTACATAAAGTTCCATCCGGTGCCCGCAGTTGAACACCTGGTACATTTCCTTCCAGTCGGTGCCGCTTTGCTGCTGTATGAGCTTAAACAACGGCGGAACCGGGAACAGGTTATCTTTTATAACATGAACATTATCAACAAAATGAAGCACTTTTGTTTGTGCACCGCCACTGCAATGCACCATGCCGTGGATGTCCTGTGGCGTATACTTTCCAAGTATTTTCTTTATTACAGGGGCATAAGTACGTGTTGGCGAAAGTACCAGCTTACCGGCATCAACAGGGCTGCCTGCAACTGCGTCTGTCAGCTTTACCGTGCCTGAATATACCAGTTCCGCAGGCACCGAGGCATCAAAGCTCTCCGGATATTTTTGGGCCAGGTAATTATCAAAAACATCATGCCGGGCCGACGTAAGGCCATTGCTGCCCATGCCGCCGTTATATTCTCTTTCATAAGTCGCTTGTCCAAAAGACGCCAGCCCCACAATAACATCACCGGGCCTTATGTTGGCATTGTCAATAACATCAGCGCGTTTCATGCGTGCCGTTACTGTGCTGTCAACTATAATAGTACGCACCAGGTCGCCTACATCGGCCGTTTCCCCACCGGTAGAATGTATAGTTACACCAAAGCCTTTCAGTTCTTCGATAAGTTCTTCCATGCCGTTTATGATGGCAGAGATAACCTCGCCGGGCACAAGGTTCTTGTTGCGGCCTATGGTGCCGGACAGCATAATATTATCAACAGCACCTACACACAACAGGTCATCAATGTTCATAATAAGGGCATCCTGTGCAATACCTTTCCATACTGAAATGTCACCTGTTTCCTTCCAGTAAAGGTAGGCGAGTGATGATTTTGTACCCGCTCCGTCAGCGTGCATAATGATACAATATTCTTCATCTCCGGTTAAGTAATCCGGCACTATTTTACAAAAGGCTTTCGGAAAAAGCCCCTTATTTATGTTTTTAATGGCATTATGCACATCTTCCTTAGCGGCGGAAACACCCCTGAGGCTATAGCGTTTGCTGGTATCGGAACTCATGTAGTGTAGTTTGTGTTGTTGAGGGCAAAGATAAAGGTATTGCAATAACAGCGCAATGTTTGGGCGGTAAAGTACCTGTAGTAACCCATTACCTTAAATTTAAAAACCCCCTGGGAATGCCAGAGGGTTGTATCACGTTGATTATTAAAAAACAAATATTGGCCTTTCGCTCATCATTTCATTAACCTCATCGGCTATCTGCTCCAGCAGCCCTTCATTAGTATGGTCAGCGATAACCCTGTCAATCATATCTACAATGGTTTCCATATCGGCCTCAACCAGCCCCCGGGTAGTGATTGCAGCGGTACCTACACGGATACCTGAGGTTACAAAAGGTGATTTGTCATCAAAAGGTACCATGTTCTTGTTTACTGTGATTTCAGCTTTTACAAGTGCGTTCTCTGCCTCTTTGCCTGAAATATTTTTATTCCTAAGGTCAATAAGCATCATATGGTTGTCCGTGCCGCCTGAAATTATATTGTAATCCCTTTTTACAAAGGCTTCGGCCATAGCTTTGGCATTTTTCTGCACCTGCAATGCATAACGGAAAAACTCATCCTTAAGCGCCTCGCCAAAGGCAACCGCCTTGGCAGCAATAATGTGCTCCAGCGGCCCACCCTGGTTACCCGGGAATACAGCAGCATCAAGCAGGGATGACATCATCCTTATTTCGCCTTTAGGCGTTTTGATGCCGAATGGGTTTTCAAAATCTTTACCCATCATTATCATACCACCACGCGGGCCGCGAAGGGTTTTGTGCGTGGTTGTAGTAACTATATGGCAATGTGGTATAGGGTCATTTAGCAGTCCTTTTGCGATTAGCCCCGCTGGGTGCGATATATCGGCAAGCAGCAATGCGCCAACACTGTCAGCAATTTCACGGAAACGTTTAAAATCCATATTGCGGGAATAAGCTGATGCACCGGCAATGATAAGCTGCGGCTTTTCGCGTTCAGCTATCTCCTGTATCTTATCGTAATTTAGCAGGCCTGTTTCCTGTTCCACCCCATAAAATACGGGGTTATAAAGCCTGCCCGAAAAGTTTACCGGCGAGCCATGCGTAAGGTGGCCACCGTGAGAAAGGTCAAAGCCCAGTATTTTATCGCCCGGCTTAAGGATGGCATGGTAAACCGATGCGTTTGCCTGCGATCCCGAGTGCGGCTGGACGTTTACGTACCCGGCGCCAAAAAGCTCTTTAGCCCTGTCTATGGCTATCTGCTCTATTATATCAACTACCTCGCAGCCGCCATAGTAGCGTTTACCGGGGTATCCCTCTGCATATTTATTGGTAAGTACGGAACCCGCGGCTTCCAGCACCTGGTCACTCACAAAATTTTCTGATGCTATTAGTTCTATACCCTGTACCTGCCTTTCCTGCTCCTCAAGTATCAGGTCAAAAATCTGTGTATCGCGTTGCATTATATAATTTTTCGTTAATTTGCTTTCAAAAGTACAAAAAACCTTTGGTAAAACGTCCACTAAAAGTATATTTGATACGTTAATAAAACGCAAAACAAACACTCAGAAAAATGCCTATAACAGCAAATGACCCCTCCAGGAAATCATGGCTTCATGTACCCTCAGACAGTGATTTCCCTATACAAAATATACCCTTTGGGGTATTTATAACTAAAGACGATGTGGTTACTATCGGTACACGCATCGGCGACTATGCCATTGATCTTGGCGCTCTCCAGCAATTGGACTATTTTGAAGGTATAGAGCTTACTGATGATATGTTCATGCAGGACACCCTGAACGATTTTATATCTGACGGAAAAAAAACCTGGAGACTGGTACGCAATCGCATAGCAGATATTTTTGATGCCAATAACCCTAAATTGCGCGATAACAAAGCCCACAGGGAAGTAGTGGTTTTTAACATCCAGGATGTTGAAATGCAGCTGCCGGTACTTATTGGCGACTATACGGATTTTTATTCGAGCAAAGAACACGCTACCAACGTAGGCAAAATGTTCCGTGACCCGGAAAATGCCTTGCTGCCTAACTGGCTGCACCTGCCTGTGGGCTACCACGGGAGAAGCAGCACCATAGTCCCTTCGGGTATACCGGTACACAGGCCTATGGGGCAAACCTTGCCCAATGGTGAAACACAGCCTGTTTTTGGCCCGTCAAAACTGGTAGATTTTGAGCTTGAAATGGCTTTCATCACTACCGATGCCAACATTATGGGCGAGCCAATACCTGTAGAGGAAGCCGAAGATCATATTTTCGGGATGGTACTGTTTAATGACTGGAGCGCACGCGACATCCAGAAATGGGAATATGTGCCGCTTGGGCCTTTCCTGGCTAAAAACTTCGCTTCATCTATGTCGCCCTGGATTGTTACCATGGATGCGCTGGAACCGTTCCGCTGCAAAGGCCCAGACCAAAACCCGCAGCCGCTGGAATACCTTAGGCAGGAAGGCGAAAAAGCGTTTGACATCAACCTGCAGGTAATCCTAAAACCCGAAAGTGGCGAAGAAAATATTATATGCAACTCCAACTTTAAATACCTGTACTGGAGCATGGCGCAGCAGCTGGCGCACCATACTGTAAACGGCTGCCGGGTAAACAGCGGCGACCTCATGGGCAGCGGCACCATAAGCGGGCCTACGCCCGATAGTTTCGGATCCATGCTGGAGCTTACCTGGGGCGGCAAAAACCCCATCAGGCTGAGCGACGGCACAGAACGTAAATTTATTAATGACGGTGATTGCATCATCATACGCGGCTACTGCCAGAATGATAAAATAAGGATAGGCTTCGGCGAAGTGGCAAGCACACTACTCCCACCCTACAGCAGGAAATAATTCTCAGGGGCTGTCGTGATTCGATAGCCCTTTTTTATTGAAACACCTTCCGCCCATAGTTATCCGGCAGCTTTAAGTTTGGGCGTAGGAAAAAGTACCCTAAAAGCTATAATTAAGATTTTGAATCTGGAGCAGGAAACACAGCGCATTTCTACCGGCGTCTCTNACTGCCAGAATGATAAAATAAGGATAGGCTTCGGCGAAGTGGCAAGCACACTACTCCCACCCTACAGCAGGAAATAATTCTCAGGGGCTGTCGTGATTCGATAGCCCTTTTTTATTGAAACACCTTCCGCCCATAGTTATCCGGCAGCTTTAAGTTTGGGCGTAGGAAAAAGTACCCTAAAAGCTATAATTAAGATTTTGAATCTGGAGCAGGAAACACAGCGCATTTCTACCGGCGTCTCTTCCCGCTGTCCGCTTTATCTCCCCGCCGCGAAAGCAGGCGGCGGGGAGGATGCCGCTTCCATCGGGGCTAGGCCCGGGCGGCAGGGACTCACCGGCCTGCCTCCCGTATACCGGCAGCCCTGGCAGAAGAAAAACCTGTCTTCCACATTTTTCAGTTTTTCATACAACGTGAAAACAACCAAAACAAAAA
>NZ_NOXV01000259.1:254-15688 GCF_002251835.1 Flavobacterium cyanobacteriorum | reverse complement strand
GAAATAAATTCAACTTAAATTCCTAATGACTTTTTTGGGTTTATTAACGTTTATGTAGTAATTTTGGCTTGATTTAATCCGTTACTATGACAGTATGATTAATAACCAGCACAAGATTAACAGGTTCAGGAGAATCGTAATGCGAAGGCTTACCCAGTGGATAGGATCCTCGGAGAAAACCCAGAAAATTACGCCCGGCAGCAGCATTAACATAAAACGTATCCTGATAATCCGTCCCAATAACCGCCTGGGCAACCTTTTGCTGGTAACGCCTTTGCTCCGGGAACTGGAAGCTGTTTTCCCCGATTGTAAAACCGACCTGTTCGTCCGCGGAAACCTTGCCCCGATACTTTTTGAGAAATACCCATCTGTTAAACGCATCATAAAACTGCCAGGCAAGCCTTTTAAGCATCTTATTAATTATGCGGCAACATGGCTTTCCCTGCGCAGGTACCGTTATGATCTTGTGATCAATGTTATGCCCTGTTCTTCTTCAGGCAGGCTTTCTACCAAGTTCTCTTCAGCAAAATACAAGCTGTTTGGCGACGCTGAACAGGAAGAAATCAATAATGAATTTAAGCACAATGCCAAATACCCGTTGTATACCTTGAGGAAGTTCCTTTCTGCCATCGGTATTGACCGTACACAACAGCCGATACCTCTCCTTGACATACGCCTTGATGCCGGCGAAGCAGCGCACGGCAGGAAAGTACTGGAAAGCATTGTGCCGCAGGGTAAGCCGGTAATAAGTTTCTTTACATATGCTACAGGGGGAAAATGCTACAGCGAGGACTGGTGGGACACATTTTACAACCGGCTCATACAGGAATTCAGCAATTATGATTTTATAGAAATATTGCCGGCAGAAAATGTTTCGCAGGTGCATTTCAGGGCACCATCGCTATACAGCAGGGATATACGGGAAATAGCCGGAGTTATAGCCAGCACAAGCCTGTTTATAGGGGCCGATAGTGGTATTATGCACCTGGCTTCGGCATCAGGCACACCTACTATAGGCCTTTTTAGTGTTACCGATAGTAATGCCTTCAGGCCTTATGGCAACAACAGCACTATAATAAACACCAACTGCGGGGATATAGACAGCTGGATAGCCATAATCAGGAACACACTTGAAAAGCAAAACTTACTGAAGCCTAATTTTTAATTTTGCATTGTAGGTGCCTGTAAAGTGCCATAACAATCAACCTTAGGCAACATCAGCAATTGACTCAGGTGATTTATTCTCCTCAATGGCGTATAGGTCCTTTGAAACGTAAAATATTTAAAGGATGATATTGCCTTTTTGGAATTTTTAAAAAGATTCACTTAACACTGAAGCCAAGATTTAATTTATTAATAATTCTAAACCCGCATGTAATCCCTTACAGGCTGCAATACAATTTTTGTAGCTTTGTAATATATGAAAAATTACAAGTCTTATATACACATGTTCCTGCTGCTTGTCTTTGGCTGGCAGAGTTATGCGCAAAACATAATAAAAATACCCCCTTATCTCAAAAAAGGTGACACTGTAGGCATACTGGCAACGGCACGAAAAGTAGAGCTTAAATCCCTGCAGCCTGCTATAAAGTTGTTAAAGGAATGGGGGCTTCACGTTGTTACAGGCAAAACTATAGGGCTTGACAATAACCAGCTGGCCGGGCAGGACTGGCAACGTGCAACCGACTTGCAGCAAATGCTTGACAATCCGGCTATAAAAGCAATCTGGAATGCCAAAGGAGGCTATGGCACCGTGCGAATCATTGACCGGGTCAATTTTACCCGCTTCAGGCAAAAGCCTAAATGGATTATTGGATTCAGCGACACTACCGTACTGCACAGCCACATCAGCAATTTTAATATTGTCACACTGCACAGCCTCATGGGCATAAGCGTAGCCAATGCAACACCACAGGCCATAGAAAGCCTCCGGAAAGCGTTGTTCGGGGAAAGGCTTGAATATACCATACCCGCCCATGAATTTAACCGGGCAGGCAAAGCTACGGGTAAACTTACAGTTGGCAACCTTTCGGTATTGTACAGCATTGCAGGATCTGTCTCTGAGGCTGATACCAAGGGCAAGATACTGTTCATAGAAGACCTGGATGAATATTTATATCATATTGACCGCATGATGATGAGCCTGAAGCGCAGCGGGTATTTTGAAAATATTAAAGGCCTTGTTATAGGCGGGATGACCAAAATGCGGGACAACGACATACCGTGGGGGCACAACGCGCCTGAAATAATAAAAGATATAACTAAAGAATATAATATCCCTGTGTGTTATAACTTTCCGGCAGGCCACATAACAGACAACCGTGCGCTGGTATTGGGGCAGGAGGCCACACTGGAAGTAACTGAAACAGGAACACGATTAATATTTAAATAATGGCCAGGCACAATGAACTGGGCAAACTTGGCGAAGAGATGGCTGCCGATTTCCTGAAGAAGCAGGGCTACAGCATACTCCAAACCAATTTTACCTATCAAAAAGCAGAAATTGACATCATCGCCCGTTTAGGAGATGTACTTGCTATAGTGGAAGTTAAAACACGTTCTTCAACAGAATTTGGGCTACCACAGGAATTTGTGAAACCAAAAAAAATACGCCTGCTGGTCAAAGCCGTTAATGAATATATTGAGCAAAACAGCCTTGATGTTGAAACACGATTTGATATAATTTCAATATATAAAGAAAATGGCCAGTATGAAATTGAACATCTGCAGGATGCATTTTTTCATTTTTAATTGTTATATATATAACAACGTTTTTAACTTCGTATATTTGCGCAATCAACTACTACTCAACACACAACAATTTATGAAAACAATCTCTTCTGTAGTGGAACACTACATTAAGACAAAACCTTTTTTACTGAGTGCGCTTTCGCAGGGAATTATAAATCTTACTTCCCTGGCCAGAAACATGATGCCGGAACTGGAACAGGAAATAGGAAAAGACGTAAAGCAGGGTGCAGTGGTAATGTCACTCAAAAGGCTTTCTGAAGACCTGAATTTCAGGGTTAACCACAAGATAATGAAAGTCCTGAAGAATATCGGCGAAATTACTGTCCGGTCATCGCTTACTGATTATACCTTTGCGGTTTCGGATACTATTCTTAACAAACAGGCAGAACTGATATCAGTAATTAATGCCAATCCCGAAGTTTTTTACACTTCTTCCAGGGGCGTTAATGAAACCAACGTAGTGGTAAGCTCATCCATGAACCATGTGGTAGAGCGGCTTTTTGCCGATGAAAAACAGATTGAACGTACAGATGACCTGGCTTCCATAACCGTAAAGCTGCCCAAGGATAATATATCAACACCGGGAGTTTATTATTACATTTTCCAGCGGCTTGCCTGGGAGGGCATAATAATAAGTGAAGTTATTTCTACCTCTTATGAATTTACCATACTAGTAACCGAGCAGGAAGTCGACCTTGCCTTTAAAGTAATAAAAGACCTTAAAAGCCTGTAATACTTACCAAAAGGGAAACGCACAGCTATGAAAAAAAAATTTACCCTTGTGCTGCTTCTGCTGGCACTCCCTTTTAATGCACAGCAGAAAATTGCCGCCGAAGTTAACCGGCTTATTGCCGCAAAAATACAATTCCCGGAATTTTCGCCTCTTATTGCTACAAATGGGCCTGCCGTTCCGGGCGGAGTAGTTTCAGAAGCCCAGTATGCAGCGCTTAACAAGTCTGAGCTAAACCGACTGCTTGTTTCGGCGCCGCCGGCTATTGCGCTTGAACTGCCCTATCAGGGTGAAACGCTTACTATTTTGCTTTATAAGGCAGAAGTGCTTGCCGAAGGCTTCCATGTTGCTACTGACAGCGAAGATTCCGTACCGTATGAAAAAGGGCTGCATTACCGGGGGATTATTAAAGGTGATGAGGTGTCCATTGCTTCGTTCAACTTTTTCAGGGGAGAGTTTAACGGTATTGTTTCAAGCAAGCGGCTGAATAACCTGGTAACAGGCAGGCTGCTCGAGGAAGGCAATACCAATAGGTACATCTTGTATTCTGACGCTAATGTTACACTTCCGCTGCAATTTAAATGTAATGCCCCCGAACCCGGAACGCATTTCGGCACGCAATGGAACAGACAGCCTGACAACGTACAAAGCAACCGGTGTGTAACTGTTTATTTTGAAATGGACCACGACCTTTACCTGCAAAACGGGTCCAGTGTAGCCAACACCACCAACTGGATGACCTCTGTATTCAACAATGTACAGACGCTTTTTGCCAATGACGGTATAACCACAGCCATAAAATCAACCTTTATATGGACCACGCCCGATCCATACGAAGGCGAGTCATCATTTGATTACCTGGGGCAGTTCCATGTACAGCGGCCTGTTTTTGACGGTGATGTAGGGCAGCTGGTAGGCATTGACCCTGAAGGGCTGGGTGGTGTGGCCGTAACAATCGCGGGATTATGCTCACCTTTTAACTTCAGCTATTCTGATGTAGAGCTTGGTTTTAGTACTGTGCCGGCCTATTCATGGACGGTACAGGTAATAATACATGAGCTGGGCCACCTTTTCGGCTCACCACATACCCACGGCTGCTACTGGAACGGCAACAATACCGCTATTGACGGTTGCGGCTCATCAGCCGGCTTCCCTGAGGGCAATTGCCCGCAGGGGCCTATACCCCCTACACTGCTGGGCGGGACTATTATGAGCTATTGCCACCTGGTGCCGGGTGTAGGGATTAATTTTGCCAATGGCTTCGGGATACAGCCTGCGCAAAGAATGCTAAACCATGTGGAAAGCTCCGGCTGCCTCAGTACTGATTGTATAAATACCTGCATTAACGGCGTGGCAGGCTTTACTATTACCAACGGCATCAATACAACCACAGTAACATGGACAGATGTAAGCAACACAGGCCCCTGGGAGGTTTCTTTCGCGCCTTTTAATGAAGCTTTTACATCCTGGCAGCAGGTAAATACAAATTCGTATACTGCAACAGGTTTAACACCTAATGTATATTATAAAATCGGTATTCGCCCCGTTTGCAGTTCTGGTGCTATTGCGCCGGTACAGGAACTTACCTTTGCCGCTTCCGGAAATGCATGCGACGGGATTACTTTTACCGACACCGGTGGGCTGGCAGGGAATTATAGCAATGAACAGTACCTGCAGCGCACTTTTTCACCCAACGCGCCCAACTCATTGGTAGTGGTAACGTTTAGCAGCTTTAATATTGAAGAAGATTTTGATTTTATGTATGTGTATAACGGAGCCGACACCACTGCCCCGCTCATAGGCGTATTTACGGGCAATGTCAACCCCGGCACCATCCTGTCTTCGGCGGCAGACGGTTCGCTTACCTTTGTGTTCCGGTCAGATATAGGCCTGACCCTTTCCGGATGGGATGCCAGCGTTACCTGTATATTCCCCCTTAGCACTGAAGACAATATTATTGCAGGTTTCAGCTATTACCCTAACCCTACAGGCAGCACCGTAAACATTACCTCGGCAGAAGAACTTACTTCCCTCTCGGTATATAACGTTACAGGGCAGCTCCTGCTGCAAAAAGATGTTGCCGGGCTACATGCTTCGGCAGACCTATCATCATTTGCCGACGGTATCTATATTGTTGCGGTAAAGGCGGGAAACAGCCAGGAAACTTTCAGGATAATCAAGAACAGCGGGTTTTGATGCAGTAATCCCTGCATATGAAAAAACTAAAGAAAATAATCATGTGGTTTATCATCATATTGGCAGCGTTTGTTGCCGGCATAATCATTTTTATGCAACAGGACAAGTTTGGTGCGCTGCCTTCGGGTGAAAGGCTCGAACGCATAAAAAAATCGCCTAACTACCGTGACGGGGAGTTCCGGAACCTTAGCCCTACTCCTGCACTGGCAGAAAATACCAGCTATTACACTGTAATAAAAGATTTCTTTTTCAACAAGAGTAAAAGAAGCACACCTAAAGAACCCTTACCACACATAAAAGAAGACCTGCTGCACCTGGACCCTGACGAAGATGTTATCGTATGGTTTGGACATTCCTCATATTTTATGCAGGTTGACGGAAAGACTTTCCTGGCGGACCCCGTTTTCAGCGGGCATGCGTCGCCGGTTAAGTTCACTACAAAAGCCTTTGAAGGTACTGATGCTTATACCACAGATGACCTTCCGGAAATAGATTATCTTTTTATATCTCACGACCATTGGGACCATCTTGATTACGAAACAATGCTTAAACTAAAGCCCAAAGTAAAAAAGATTATTACCGGGCTGGGTACTCCGGCCCATCTGGAACTTTGGGGTTTTGATGTATCAATGATTGAAGAACGGGACTGGAATGAGGCCATCGACATTGGTAATGGTTTTACGGTATATACGGCACCCGCACGGCATTTTTCGGGCAGGGGCCTTAAACGCAACAAGGCACTTTGGATGTCATTTGTGCTGGCTGCGCCTACCATGAAGATTTATCTTGGCGGGGATTCAGGCTATGGCAGCCATTTTAAAGACATAGGCAACCAACACGGGCCTTTTGACCTTGCCATACTGGAGTGCGGCCAGTACAATGAACACTGGAAGTACATACATATGATGCCTGACGAAGTAGTACAGGCAGCTGATGACCTGAAGGCAAAGCGGCTGATGCCGGTACACTGGTCTAAATTTTCACTTTCGCTGCACAGCTGGGATGAACCCATACAAAAAATACATACCGCTGCTGCCGCAAAAATACCATTACTGGCTCCTATAATTGGTGAAAAAGTAACAATTAAGCCGGTAGAAGCCACAGGTACACTTAAATAAATTTGACTGTGAGAAAAAAATCGTATATATTTACCAAAATTACAATTTGATAAAATGAGCGCAGATAAAGAAGCAAAACTAAAAGCACTACAGCTTACGCTGGATAAACTTGACAAAGCCTACGGAAAAGGTACCGTAATGAAGCTTGGGGATCAGGCTGTAGAAGAAGTAGAAGCCATACCATCGGGTTCACTGGGGGTTGACCTTGCTTTGGGCGTAAACGGGTATCCACGCGGCAGGATAATAGAGATCTACGGGCCGGAATCATCGGGTAAAACAACCCTTACCCTGCACGCCATAGCCGAAGCGCAAAAAGCAGGCGGCATTGCAGCGTTTATTGATGCAGAACATGCTTTTGACCGAAGTTATGCCGAAAAACTTGGCGTTGATGTGGAAAACCTGATCATATCACAGCCAGACAATGGGGAACAGGCCCTGGAAATTGCGGAAAACCTGATACGTAGCGGCGCTATAGATATTGTGGTTATTGACTCTGTGGCGGCACTTACTCCTAAAAGTGAAATTGAAGGTGAAATGGGCGACTCAAAAATGGGGCTGCATGCAAGGCTTATGAGCCAGGCGCTGCGAAAGCTTACCGCTACCATAAGCAAAACCAACTGTACGGTCTTCTTCATCAACCAGCTACGGGAAAAGATAGGGGTCATGTTTGGTAACCCTGAAACCACTACCGGTGGTAACGCCCTAAAATTTTATGCCTCGGTAAGGCTGGATATACGCAGGGCATCACAAATAAAAGATGGTGAAAATGTAATAGGCAACCGTACCAAGGTTAAGATCGTGAAGAACAAGGTGGCCCCCCCTTTTAAAACTGCTGAATTTGACATCATGTATGGCGAAGGTGTTTCAAAAACAGGCGAAATACTTGACCTTGCCGTGGAATTTGAAATTATTAAAAAATCAGGTTCCTGGTTCAGCTACAGCGATACCAAACTCGGCCAGGGCCGCGACGCCGTTAAGGCACTTATAAAAGATAACCCTGAACTGGCCGAAGAGCTAGAGCAGAAAATAAAAGAAGCCATCAAAGAACAAGTGGCCTGAACCTAATGAGGAAACCCGATGAAAAATCGGGTTTTTTTATTCCGGACGCAACCTTTTAACAAGGCGTGCATCTAATTTAAAATTAAATTATACGAGTATCATGAAGAAATTATTGTTATTGCTCATGGCAGTTTTGCTGGCTATATCCTGTAGCCCCGATGACAGTAACACCGTAAATTTCCGTTTGGAATTTGTTCCTGTAGAAAGTGTGGACCTGCCTGAGCATATGACTCCTGGCGAAACGTACCAAATCAAGGTGAACTTCAGGCTTCCAACAGATTGCCACTATTTTGACGGCTTTTATTATCACTCTGAAAGTACTACCCGTACCGTTGGCGTACAAGCTATTGTAATAGAAAATGCCAACTGTGAAAGCACTATTGATGCCGGCACTGAACAAAAATCGTTTAACTTTTTATGCCTGCCATCTTATGCGCATTCTACGTACCTATTCAGGTTTTACCAGGGCGAAACCAATACAGGCGAAGCACAATACCTGGAAGTTTTGGTGCCTGTGCAATAATAACTTAAGTAGTTGAACCTGGACCAAATCATACAAGGTTGCCAAAAAGGCCGGCTGCAGGCACAGGAGCAGTTATACAGGCTGTTTGCCCCAAAACTGTTTTCTGTATGCCTTAAATATTCGCGCAATTATGCCGATGCCGAAGACAACCTGCAGGACGGGTTCATTGTGATATTCAACAAAATTGGCCAGTTTCAGTTCAAAGGCTCGTTTGAAGGATGGGCAAAAAGGGTAATGGTCAACAATATTTTACAGAAATACAGGACAGAGGGTATATTTGAGATTGTGAGCGAAAATATGCCAGACGAAGCAGAAGTGGAAATAGAAACAGAAGAAGTAAGCATGGAATTCCTCGTTTCTATAATACAGCAGTTGCCGGACAGGTACAGGATGGTTTTCAGCCTGTATGTAATTGACGGGTATTCCCATAAGGAAATAGCGGAAATGCTTAATATTACCGATGGCACTTCTAAATCAAACCTCGCGCGCGCGCGGATGATACTTAAAGATAAGATTGAAGCTCAGCAGGGCAGAATTATACCTTCAGCAAATGAGTGAAAAAAAGAACATTGACAGGCTTTTCCAAGAAAAGCTTAAAGACTTTGAACCGGTACCGCCTGAAAGGGTGTGGGCAGGTATTGAAGCCGAGCTTAAAAAGGAAAACAAAGATCGGCGGGTAGTGCCCTTATGGTTCAAACTGGCAGGCGTGGCAGCTATACTCATTATGGGCGCGCTCTTGACAATCCCTTTATTTAATGGCTTTGACACCGGCAAAATACCTGTAGTACTTGAGCAACACAACAATGTCCGGGAGAACATTCCGGGTATACGCCCTACACATAAACCTATAAAACCCGGCCAGACTGTTACTGAAGCAGGTGGCCAGACAATAGTAATCAATACATTACCCGAAAAAATAGCCACAGGCACTAATGATGTTAACGCGGCAGAAGCAACAGTAAAGGCAACACAACGCCATACCGGCAAAAGAACCGTCAACGCATCCGCAAAGCAAAAAGACTTCAGCAATACAAATACCGCAATATCGGGGGAAACGGTGCAAGATGACCGAAAGTTATCTAAAAACCGTTTGCCGAAAAATAATATTGCAGTACCGCCTCCGGGTAATGTTTCAGGAGATACCCATGAGGGAATGGCATTTGGCAATAATGCTGTCGAAAAACAAAAAAAAGGCACACGTAACAGTGCTACAGGCACGTCAAAAAGCGCCTTTACCACTACGGGTGACGCTACAGGTATAGACAATAATGAGGGTAATACCTATGCACAGGGCAGTAGCCCCCGGAATAAAAAGGCAGATGCGGATAGTAATATTGAAGAAAACAAAAACAAGAACACTGTTTTAGACAACAACAATACTGTTGCGGCAACACCTCCGGACGGAAATACATGGAAAAATCAAAACAGTAAAATATTAAACGACACTATTGCAGGTAATGCTCTGGCAATGGCAGATTCCGTTAAGGTGGTGCCGGAGAATGAACTGGATAAGCTTTTAAAGGAAAAACTAAACGAGGAGAAGAAAAAAGAAGAGCAGCTTGCGGAAGCCAAGACTGACCGTTGGAACATACGCCCTCACCTGGCGCCAATATTTTATAATTCTTTTTCTAACGGCTCACCTATAGATTCGCAATTTGCATCAAACGCAAAAGATTATGACAATGCCCTTAGCTACGGTGTAGGTATTGACTATGCCATAAATAACAGGTTGTCTTTTCGCACAGGTGTCAATACTGTAAACCTGAGTTATTCTACCAATGATATCCAGTTCTATGCGGCGCTGGGCGAACATACGGCTAATGTATCACGTAGCAGCATTGCTAATGTAGTGGTAGAAAATGCTGCAAACGAAAACCCTCAGGCCCACTTTGCGGACGCACAGCTATCCATACAAAAATTTGACGGTGCCATGGTGCAGAAGATGGGCTATATAGAAGTGCCGCTGGAAATGTCATATCAGCTGGTAAAATCACGTTTTGGCATTGACGTAATTGGCGGCTTAAGCACACTATTCCTTAATGAAAATAATGTCAGTGTAGTTTCAAGGCAGGGCCTGAGTACCGATATAGGCCAGGCACAAAACCTAAACAATATTCATTTTACCACCAACATAGGCGTAGGCTTTAAATACCGTTTCTGGAAATCGTTCCAGGCAAACTTTGAACCCACGTTCAAGTACCAGCTTAATGCTTTCAGTAACAATCCCGGCAATTTCAGGCCTTATTTCATAGGGCTTTATTCCGGTATAAGTTTTAGTTTTTAAGGGTTAATTTGCTTTGTACTCAGAAAGCGCCTTTCACGAGGCGCTTTTTTTATAAACCAGCAACTGGCCATAAATTACCTGCCTCACCCTGTCTTTAAGGTCTTTTTTATCATCAAGCGTTAAGCCCCTTGTGTCGATAAAACGGTGCACTTTAGCCCGCATAAGCCCGGGGTGCCCACTGAAAAATACAAAAGAGAACCTTTTTTTATTATCAGGAAATGTCATGGGCACCACAGGTATCTGGTGCTCAATCGCCAGCCTGAAAGCCCCATCCTTAAATTCGTCAAGAAGAACCGCAGTATCATCGGGCACGCCTCCCTCAGGGAATATGCAAATGCTCAGTCCCTGGTTAAGCCTGGCCTGCGCCCTTTTAAATACCTCAAAACGGCTTTTTGAGCTGCTGCGGTCAACCAGTATGCAGGTTCGCTTATAAAAAAAACCGAATATGGGTATTTTTACCAGTTCTTTCTTCCCGACAAATACAAACGGATTTTTTGATATGGCCAGCATCAGCATTATATCGGTCATTGATGTATGGTTAGCCACAAGCATGTAGCTTTTTCCTTTTACCAGTTGCTCCTCGCGCTCAATCCGGTAAGGGAACCCCATCCCGAAAAGGATTATCTTAGCCCAAAGCCTGGCCAGGATAAAGAACTGCGGGTATGTTTTTTCTGACAATATGGTAAGCAACAGCAACGGCGACAGTATAATGATAGGAACACCCATAAGGATATAGAACCATATCCTCCAGATTGTCCAGAACACATACCGTATCAATTTCATAGTGCCAAATGTACTAATTCAAAATCTAAGTTTTAGCAAAACCCATTACCTTTGCAGCAAATTCAGAATAACAATGGCTAAGATACTCACCGGCATACAAAGCACCGGAACACCCCACCTCGGTAATTTACTGGGTGCCATACTCCCTGCTGTTGAAATGGCAAACAAACCCGAAAATGAGTCGTTCCTTTTTATTGCCGACCTTCACTCCGTTACACAAATCAAGGACGGAAAAACACTTCGTGAAAACACCTATAGCGTAGCAGCCACATGGCTGGCCTGCGGGCTTGACATTAACAAAGTTACCTTTTACCGCCAGAGCGATGTCCCGCAGGTGGCGGAGCTGTCATGGTATCTGAGTTGTTTTTTCCCTTACCAGAGGCTTACGCTTGCCCACTCTTTTAAGGATAAGGCCGACAGGCTTGAGGATGTAAATGCCGGGCTGTTCACTTACCCTATGCTCATGGCTGCCGATATATTACTGTATGATGCCGAATTTGTACCTGTTGGAAAAGACCAGCTGCAGCATATAGAAATCACCCGGGATGTAGCTTCACGGTTCAACCACCAGATGGGTGAGGCTTTTGTTTTACCCGAGCCTATTACCAGCGAGGAAACTAAAATAGTACCCGGTATTGATGGTGAGAAAATGAGCAAATCACGGAACAACACTATAAATATATTTACAGACGATAAAACACTGAGGAAGCAGGTAATGAGCATACAAACCGACAGTACGCCGCTTGAAGACCCTAAAAATCCGGAAACAGATAATGTGTTTGCCCTGTACAGGCTGCTGGCCTCGCCTGAGCAAACCGAACAGATGAAGCATAACTACCTGGCCGGGAACTATGGGTATGGCCACGCCAAGCAGGCGCTGTATGAGCTGATACTTGATAAGTTTGGCCCTGTAAGGGAAAAGTACGCCTACTATATGGACAATCTTGAGGAAGTTGATGCGGCACTGAAAACGGGTGCTGAAAAAGCTTCAGCCATAGCCGGTACTGTGTTGAAAAGAGTCAGGGAAAAATTAGGGTATCTTTAAATCAATAAAAAGTATAATTAAAAGCCGCGGTTAATTTTTATCCGCGGCTTTTAGCTTTTGTATTATTGCATCTTCATACCGTGCCTTTAATGGCAGAACCTCATCTATAACTTCGTTGGGTACGGTCATGGAAAGGACATAGTGCTTTATTTTCCATTCTTTCCCTTCTTTTTCCAGTACGCCCGAGCCTCGGCAGCCTTTCATCCAGGCATCAAGAAGTTCATCAAACCATGCCGTTTTTCCGTCTTTACTGAAATAGATGTTCCGTTGTACAGCTTTAAAATCCCATGCCTTATCCCGGTCAAAATAAGGCTTTGAAAAGGCCTCAAAGGCTTTTTTATCCCAGTTTTCGGTTGCGTCAGTGCCTATATAATGCCCGTCATCAGCTATTCTGTCAAAATATCCATTATAATCGGCTTTAGCCGCCGCCGCATGCCAGTCATTTAATAACGAATTGATTGTTTTCTTTTCTTTTATAATGTCACTACCCTGCGCTCCGGAAAATGTTAATAATCCTGTAATAGCCATTATGGCTGAAGGAAGTAATATGAATACTATCTTTTTCATCATCATTAATTTTATTCTTAGCTAATTATCTCACCGTTCCCAACCCCCTCTTCATCAGGGTTAACAAAAACAAGTTGGCCTTCAGCGTTCTGCGTCATTAATATCATGCCCTGGCTTTCTACACCGCGAAGGGCACGCGGGGCAAGGTTAACCAGTACGGTAACGCGTTTCCCTACTACTTCTTCCGGGCTTAAATGTTCAGCTATGCCTGAAACTATAGTACGTATGTCAATACCGGTATCTACTTTTAATACCAGGAGCTTGTTGGCCTTAGGCATTTTCTCCGCCTCGAGTATAGTCCCTGTACGGATATCCATTTTAGCGAAATCCTCATAGTGTATCAGGCCCTTTTGCGGCTCAGCTTTTTTATTTTCAGCCGCGTTGGCGGTTTTGGTAGCTTCCAGTTTTTCCACTTGTTTTTGTATGGTTTCGTCTTCTATTTTGGCAAATAATAATTCGGCCTGGCCTATTTTGTGCCCCGCAGGAATCAGGTCAGCCTGTGTTGCGATATCATTCCACCTCAAATCACGTTCAAGGTTGAGCATATTCTTTAGCTTCCCTGCAGTAAACGGCAGGAAGGGCTCACTAAGCACCGCAAGCGCGGCGGCTATCTGCAGGGCAACGTACATCTGTGCCTGTACACGTGCCGGGTCTTCCTTAATTACTTTCCAGGGTTCCCCGTCAGCCAGGTATTTGTTGCCCAGGCGTGCCAGGTTCATCAGTTCGCCCAGCGCTTCGCGGAAACGGTAACGCTCCACCGAGCTGGCTATAACTGCAGGATAAGCACGCATTTCAGTGAGCGTGGCCTCATCTACGTCACTAAACGCATGGGGCGCAGGCAGTACGCCTTCATAGTATTTATTGGTAAGCACCACCACACGGTTTATGAAGTTCCCGAAGATGGCTACCAGCTCATTGTTATTCCGTGCCTGAAAATCTTTCCAGGTAAAATCGTTGTCTTTAGTTTCGGGGGCGTTGGCCGTAAGCGCATAGCGCAGTACATCCTGCTGCCCGGGGAAATCTTCAAGATATTCGTGAAGCCACACCGCCCAGTTTTTGCTGGTCGAGAGTTTGCTGCCTTCCAGGTTCAGGAACTCATTGGCCGGCACATTATCCGGCAATATGTAGCTGCCTTCGGCCTTCAGCATGGCGGGGAAAATCACGCAGTGGAACACAATGTTATCCTTCCCGATAAAATGCACCAGCTTAGTATCATCGCTTTTCCAGTAGGGCTCCCAGTCCCTGCCTACGCGCTGCGCCCATTCTTTGGTAGATGAAATATAGCCTATAGGCGCATCAAACCATACATACAGGACTTTGCCTTCGGCGCCTTCCACGGGAACGGGAATACCCCAGTCCAGGTCGCGGGTCACGGCGCGGGGCTTGAGCCCGTCATCCAGCCATGACTTTACCTGCCCGTATACATTAGGCTTCCAGTCTTTTTCATGGCCCACCAATATCCATTCCCTCAGGAAAGCATCATACCGGTCAAGGGGCAAAAACCAGTGTTTGGTACTTTTAAGCACGGGAGTAGTGCCGGTTATGGTTGATTTCGGGTTGATAAGGTCAGTAGCATTAAGCGATGAGCCGCAGCGTTCGCACTGGTCGCCATAGGCCTCCTCATTGCCGCATACAGGGCAGGTACCGGTTACAAAACGGTCGGCCAGGAACTGCTCGGCCTGCTCGTCATACAACTGCTCGGTTACTTCCTCTATGAATTTACCTTCGTCATACAGCTTCCTGAAAAATGCTGACGCCGTTTCATGATGTACAGGTGCCGATGTGCGGGAATAATTGTCAAAAGAAATCCCGAAATCCTGAAAACTCTTTTGGATGATGCCGTGGTATTTGTCAATTACTTCCCGGGGCGTAGTGCCTTCTTTTTTTGCTTTTATAGAAATAGCAACCCCGTGCTCATCGCTTCCGCATATGAAAGCCACATCCCTGCCCTGAAGCCGCTGGAAACGGGCATAAATATCAGAAGGGACATAAACGCCGGCCAGGTGGCCTATATGGATGGGGCCGTTGGTATAAGGCAACGCCGCCGTAATAGTGTATCTTTTTGGGTATGCTGACATCAGACTAATGATTAAGGCGCAAAAGTACGAAATATTAACCAAAAAGCCGGTAAAGCCGCAGCCCCGCCTTTTGGCTTCCTGGAAAAGCAACCCCATAAGCCGTATCCGGCACCGGTATATAAAAGCACAGCCCCGAAAGCCGCGCCCCTGTCCGCTGCTGAAAAAGCCTGCCGCAAAGCCACCTTCGCATGCCTTAGGGTATTTTTGGGCGTGTCCCTGCGGGCCGGGCTTTCCGCTGCAAGTCCTCATTCCGCTGCGCTGCATTGCGGGCTTTCCGCTGCAATCCCTCACGCGGGGGGA
>NZ_NOXV01000259.1:0-210 GCF_002251835.1 Flavobacterium cyanobacteriorum | reverse complement strand
ATTTTTGGGCGTGTCCCTGCGGGCCGGGCTTTCCGCTGCAAGTCCTCATTCCGCTGCGCTGCATTGCGGGCTTTCCGCTGCAATCCCTCACGCGGGGGGAGCGGTGAGATGGGAGTGTGCGGTTTTTGCAGGAGCCGTTTCGTTACATAATTTTATATATTTACACTAAGTACACGACAAAAATTGTATTAAATTAATTTCCAGCTTATT
>NZ_NOXV01000249.1 GCF_002251835.1 Flavobacterium cyanobacteriorum | reverse complement strand
CTAAAGAAATTTAATAAAATAAAAGTTTAAACCACTTCAATTTTAAAAAAAAAAATGCCGGTATGAAAACCTATATCTTTTCTTTCCTGACCGTCCTGACTTTACTACTGGCGTGCAACTCCCAGAATAAAACAGTTTCTGCATCCGCTCGAAGCAATACAACAGCAACCGTCAATGATACTGTACGCATAGCCAATGATGAGCTTGAATATGAAATTATAATTATAGATCCCGGATTTAACGGCTGGCTGGCATCGAGGGCGAGGCCAAGGGGTTACTATAGCCAACAGTATTTTGAAAACAAAAACCGGATGTGGATAACGGAGTGGAACATAAGGGCCAACCAGATAAATTACCAGGCCCTGTACCAGATGCCGATAGATTACCAGCACCATATTGATTACGGCTATGAAGTGAATTACCTGCTATACAACTACCTTGTGTATTTCCAGCAGGTTAACAGGCAGCGGCTTGGCGGTGTTGTGCCCATGTACTAAATAGCGTATATTTGCACTTTCACGTCCTGTTATGGAAAAATTAAAGCAACGCTGGGGCATAACCAGCAATTTTCAGCTGGTAGTTATATTTATTGTATTTGCGGTTACAGGGTCAACCTCGGCCTATCTCTCCAAACCGATACTTGAGTGGCTGGGCTTTACCAGGGATAGCCTGCCAGCATGGCTTTACTACCCTGCCTACATACTGCTTATATTCCCGGTATACCAGGTATTGCTGCTGTCGTTCGGGTTCTTGTCAGGGCAGTTTAAATTTTTCTGGTGGTTCGAAAAAAAGATGCTGCGTAGCCTGGGGCTTGGTTTCCTTTTCAGGAAATAACCTGTTATAATTTTTGCGAATTCGCTTAAGGGCGAATCCGCAATATACTTTATCCTTTCAGCTTTGATTTATAATTCTTTTGCAGCTTTGCCAGTTTGGGTGCAATAACGGCCTGGCAGTAAGGCTGGTCAGGATTTTGCGCATAGTAATCCTGGTGATAGTCTTCCGCGGGGTAAAATGTTGTGGCAGAAGTTACTTTAGTTACTATTTTCTTATCGAATATTTTTTGGTCAGTAAGGAGCTTAATAAAGTTTTCTGCTGCCTGCTTTTGCGCTTCGGTAGTATAAAAAATCTCGCTTCGGTATTGTGTTCCCACATCGGCTCCCTGCCTGTTCAGCGTAGTAGGGTCATGGGTTGCAAAAAATATTTCGAGCAGGTCTTCGTAGGCTACCTCATCGGGATTGAAAGTGATCTTTATAGCTTCAGCATGGCCGGTATAGCCACTGCATACTTCTTTATAGGTAGGGTTTTCTGTTTTACCCCCTATGTATCCTGATACTACTTTTTCAACACCCTTAAGGTCTGTAAAAAATGCTTCCGTACACCAAAAGCAACCACCTGCAAATATGGCAGTCTCTGTTTTTTTATTGTCATCCATGTTTACATTTTGTTTATCATTTTGGGCAACAGCGCCCCCGGTTTTTTCTTTAGACTGGCAGGCTACCGACACCAGCGTGAGCAATAGTGCAGTTAATTTCTTCATGCTTTCTACAAATTTAAAAAATAAATCAGCGGCAGGTAAAGGTAAACTTACAACCTGGCAGATATCTATACGAAATATTGTGCCAAAAAGATGTATTATTTTTTAAATTGTTTGTTTCTTTGCGAAAACGGGCAACTGACAATGATACAAGCCGCCAATATTCATAAATATTACGATAAGCTGCATGTGCTGAAAGGTGTAGACCTTACCATACAAAAAGGTGAAATTGTTTCTATAGTGGGCGCGTCTGGCGCCGGAAAAACAACGTTGCTACAAATTTTAGGCACACTTGATAAACCTGAAGCTGCCTCAGCACCATCACTTGTCATAGACGGGGAAGATGTACTGGCAATGAAAGATAAAGCCCTTTCAAGATTCCGTAACAGCAGGCTGGGCTTTATTTTCCAGTTCCACCAGCTTTTACCGGAATTTACGGCCCTTGAAAATGTGTGTATCCCTGCTTTCATCGGAGGCAAGACAAAGGCAGCAACGGAAACTGAAGCAAAAAAGCTGCTGGATTACCTTGGGCTTTCGCACCGTACAGGGCATAAGCCCGGTGAATTATCGGGCGGTGAGCAGCAAAGGGTAGCCGTGGCAAGGGCGCTGATTAATAAACCTGCCGTGATTTTTGCCGATGAGCCTTCCGGAAATCTTGATACGGCTTCAGCCGAAAACCTGCACAAACTTTTTTTCAGGCTGAGGGATGAAATGGGGCAGACATTTGTTATTGTTACCCATAACACGGAACTTGCCGATATGGCCGACCGGAAACTTGTAATGAGCGACGGAAACATAGTGGCCGGTATATGATAACCGTACTGGCATACTGGCTGCTACTGTTCTTTATATTCCTGCCGGGAGGCCTTTTACTAAATAATATCCTTAAGCTGCGCACAGCCAATATTACACTGCTGATATTAACCGGCATGTTTTTTTATACCGTAATTTTTACTGTGGCAGCATTTCTTATGCCCCTTTCAGCAATTGTATTTTATAGTGCTGCCGGGGTATCAATATTAACTTTGGTAATTTACCGAAAAGATGCTGCCGGTGTGCTTAGGGCTGCTGCAAGTCAATTTCGTTCATTACCGGCCAGCTATAAAATCATTTTCACATTGCTGGCAGCAGGCGCAGCATTAAAATCAGCACAATTACCGGGAATTACTGATAATGAAACATATTATGTGCAAACCATTAAATGGCTAAATGAATATGGTATTGTAAAAGGCTTGGGAAACCTGCATGTATTCCTTTCGCAAACATCGTCATGGCATGTTTTGCAGGCAGGGCTTAATTTCAGTTTTATTACCGACCGGTTAAATGACATCAATGGATTTTTGTTCGTGGTATGCTTATTCTTATACTTTAACGAAGGAAAAACTGAGAGAAAAACAGTTAGCCTGACAGCAACCATTCCTTTATTTTCAGCTGTTTTCTTTTACTTTATTGATGCTCCTTCACCTGACCTCCCACTACTGGTGGTTTTCCCGATAATAATCCACTTGTTGCTCAAGCGCCACATTGTACTGGCCTGGATACTGTTCCTTTTCTTGGCTTTTATAAAAATAACAATAGCGCCGCTTGGGCTGCTGTTTCTATACCCGCTGTTCAGGGAGAGGACGCAGTTATTGTTTATGGCAGCCAGCGGATTTTTTGTCCTGGTATTATGGATTTTAAAAAACATAGTTATATCCGGCTACCCAATTTATCCTTTTACCAGTTTTGGAACAGGAGCTGAATGGCAGGTTCCGGGCCAGCTGCTTGAAGGCCTGCATGCTACTTCCAATATTTATGTGTATGGCACTGCAGATGACACAACCGCGGCCGGGAAGTTTTGGTCATGGCTGTGCAGGAGCGGTATCGACGGGCTGTTTAATAAGCTGATGATTATATTGCTGGCTACAGTGCCATGCCTTGCAATTTTTAGGAAAGACAAGAGGTACAGGGCTATATATGGGGTAGTCCTGCTCCAGTTTATAATTGTCTATGTGATGTCAGCACAATTCAGGTTCTTCCTTCCCGGAATGCTGTTTTTATCAGCCTGTTTAGCTGCAGCGGTAATCAATGGGTTTAAGAAAATTCCTGTATACAATACAGCACTCGCTATAATGATTGTTGCCTGTGCTTATAGTTTTAGTGAAATTAAAGGCAGGAGCCTGCTGCTACCGGAAAAGAATCACAGAAACATTTGCCGGTACAGCCTGCAAAGCATGGGAAACTTAAACTATTTTTCGCCCGACACCGCGCCATTGATGTACTACACAGGCAACGGCCCCCTACCCTGCGTAAACAAAAGACAGGTCTTGTACTTCCACCGGAAATATAACATCAGGCCGCAAATGGCCGGCAAGAGTATAAACGAAGGTTTCCGTTCTGTAAAAACAAACTGACAAAACAGACTGTTATAAGTAAGCTAACCAGGATGTACTGCCGTTTGGGTGTAGCCCTGGTGGGAGCGGCATCCTCCCACCGCCGCGCTTATGGCGGGGGGAGATATAGCGGACAACAGGAATATAGCCTTGTAGAATGCGCAAGCGGCGGCGGCTCCTGATAAAAAATAAGCCATTTATATAATACTCATATGCCCGGCTGCTATGCGGTAAGGCTGGCAAGGCTCTGTTCTATAGTAGCAATTTTAGCCAGCGCATCGGCTTGTTTCTGCTTCTCTATAGCAACAACCTTTTCCGGTGCGCTGTTCACAAATTTTTCGTTGGCAAGCTTGGCCTCTACTGACTTCAGGAAGCCTTTGTTATATTCGAGTTCCTGAGTAAGCTTGGCTATTTCTTCGGCTACATCCACATTGCCTGAAACCGGGATAAAATATTCGTTTGATTTAACCCGGAAGGTTAAAGCACCGCTTACCTTGTCAGAAACATATTCCAAGGAAGACAGGTTCCCCAGTTTTTTGATTACACTGTCAAATTCATCAGGAACATTATCATTATTTACCACTTTAAGGGCAATGGCATCTTTAAAAGGAAGGTTCTTATCTTTCCTTATAGTACGGATGCCGGCAATAACTTCGGCAGCAAAATCAAAATCAGCAATCATTTTTTCATTTACAGCTGCTGCTTCGGGCCATTGTGCAATAATCAGGGCTTCCTCGGGGCTCCTTTCGGTGATATGCTGCCAAATTTCTTCTGTCAGGAACGGCATGAAAGGGTGAAGCAGTTTCAGGTTGGCTTCGAGCAGCTCAATAGTTTTGGTATAAGTAACCCTGTCTACAGGCTGCTGGTAACCGGGTTTTATCATTTCCAGGAACCACGAGCAGAAGTCGTCCCACACCAGCTTATAAATAGCCATCAAAGCATCAGAAATCCTGTATTTTTCAAAATGGCCTTCAATTTCTGCCAGCGTCTTTTGCAGTTTGGCTTCATACCATTGAACAGCTTTTTTTGAATGCTCCGGCTGTTCTGTATCACTTACCTCCCACCCTTTTATCAGCCTGAAAGCATTCCACACCTTGGTTGAAAATGCTTTACCCTGGCTACATAGCTCTTCATCAAACAGAATATCATTCCCGGCGGAAGCACTTAGCAGCAACCCCACCCTTACACCATCGGCCCCAAATTTATCAATAAGGTTGAGCGGGTCAGGTGAATTACCAAGTGATTTCGACATCTTACGCCTTTGCTTATCACGAACCAGCCCGGTTAAATAAACATTGCTGAAGGGTTTATCCCCGGTATATTCATATCCGGCAATAATCATCCTTGCCACCCAAAAGAAAAGGATGTCAGGCCCTGTAACAAGATCATTGGTAGGATAATAATATTTAAAATCTTTATTTTCAGGGTCAAGTATGCCATTGAATACTGACATGGGCCACAGCCAGGCCGAAAACCATGTATCAAGTGTGTCAGGATCCTGTTTCAGGTCATCAACTGTAAGGGTGCTGTTGCCTGATTTATCTTTAGCCAAAGCCAGGGCAGCTTCTTTACTTTCAGCAACTACATACTCTTCTTTGCCATCGCCATAATAATATGCAGGTATCTGCTGGCCCCACCATAACTGGCGTGATATGTTCCAGTCCCTGATGTTCTCAAGCCAGTGGCGATAAGTATTATTAAAGCGGTTAGGATAAAGCTTTACTTCCTCTGTATCAAGTACGGCTTTAATGGCCGGCTTAACAATCTCTTCCATTTTAAGGAACCACTGGTCGGATAACCTTGGCTCGATAACTGCCTTTGTCCTTTCGGAAGTACCTACTTTATTAATGTGGCTTTCTGCTTTTACAAGATGTCCTGTTTGCTCAAGCTCCCCTGCAATTTCTTCCCTTACCACAAAACGGTCTTTCCCTTCATAATGTAGCCCAAAGCTGTTAAGGGTGGCATCTTCATTAAATATGTCTATTATCTCAAGGTGATGCTTTTCGCCAAGTGCCTTATCATTTACATCATGGGCAGGCGTTACCTTAAGGCAACCTGTACCAAATTCCATGTCGACATATTCATCAAAAATAATAGGTACAAACCGGTTGGCAATAGGCACAATGGCTGTTTTGCCTTTCAAATGGGCATACCGCTCATCATTGGGGTTAATGCATATAGCAGTATCGCCCAGTATTGTTTCAGGGCGTGTTGTTGCTATGGTTACATATTCATCGGAATCTTTGATCTTATACCTTATATGGTACAGCTTCCCCTGCCTTTCCTCATACGTAACTTCTTCGTCGGATAATGTAGTTTTAGCTTCAGGATCCCAGTTCACCATCCTGTAACCCCTGTATATTAATCCTTTATTATACAAATCAACAAATGAATGTATAACTGAAGCCGACATGTCATCATCCATCGTAAATTTAGTACGCTGCCAGTCACACGAAGCCCCAAGCTTCTTGAGCTGTTCTAAAATTACGCCGCCGTATTTATGGGTCCAGTCCCACGCATGGCTAAGGAACTCTTCCCTTGTGAGGTCATTTTTTTTAATACCTTCTTCTTTGAGCTTGGCCACAACTTTGGCTTCCGTAGCAATAGAAGCATGGTCAGTGCCCGGCACCCAGCAGGCATTAAAGCCTTTGAGGCGCGCCCTCCTGATAAGTACATCCTGTATGGTATTGTTCAGCATGTGCCCCATGTGCAGTACCCCGGTGACATTGGGTGGGGGTATCACAATGGTATACGGAGTTCTGTGGTCAGGCTCTGAATGAAAATAGTTGTTCTTCATCCAGTAATCATACCATTTGCCCTCTGCGGCCTTAGCGTCAAACTGTGCAGGAATACTCATAAAATGTCAGTTATATATTGTGTCAGAAATATTTGGTCTGGTTTTTGAAAATGTATGCAAAAGTAACCATATAAGTACAATTTTAAAAAAAGAGCCGGCACTATTTGCACTTTAATTTAATCTCTGTACTTTTACTAAATCCAAACGTTAATAAAAATGAAAAAATTTTTAGGTTTACTCGCTGTAGTGGTTATAAGTACTGCAGCTTATGCACAAAAAGGCCCAAAGATTGAATTTAAGACTGATACAGTAGATTACGGTACCGTAAACAAAGACGAAGACAATGGTGTAAGGGTATTTGAATTTACCAATACCGGCGATGCGCCGCTAATTATCAAAGATGTTAAATCGACCTGTGGCTGTACAGTGCCTTCAAAACCAAAAGAGCCTATACTTCCCGGTAAAACGGGTAAAATTGAAGTGAAGTATAACATGAATCCCGGCCCCATCCGAAAAACGATAACCGTAGAATCTAATGCTGTTAATTATGAAAATGGCATTGTACCCTTGAAAATCAAAGGTACTGTAGTAGATAAAAGCCAGGTTAATGTATTGGAGAAGAAAAAATCGCTTCCTAACCAGTAAATACAATAATAACAGGAAAGCCCCGCAATAGTGGGGCTTTTTTTATTTCTCTTCAAAACAAAAGTATTTATTATAAAAACTCTGAAAAAAATTGCAAATTTGTGCAACAATACAAAACCTATACATAATGCCAAAAATATCTAATAAAGGCATACATATGCCCGAATCACCCATACGCAAACTGGTCCCTTTTGCTGAAGGCGCCAAAAAGAAAGGACATAAAGTCTACCACCTCAATATCGGCCAGCCGGATATAAAAACCCCTGAAGTGGCACTGAAAGCTATCAGGAATAATACTATAGAGATACTGGAGTATAGTCATTCGGCAGGTTTTGAGAGCTACAGGAACAAGCTGGCACGCTATTATCACGCGCAGGGCCTCCCGGTTGAACCTGCGGATATCATAATTACCACAGGAGGTTCTGAAGCACTTATGTTTGCTATGGGAAGCACGATGGATGCCGGCGATGAAATTATCATACCCGAGCCTTTTTATGCGAATTACAATGGCTTTTCAGTAGCCTCAGGTGTAAAAGTTGTCCCTGTTATATCCACTATTGATGAAGGGTTTGCATTACCGCCTATAGGTGATTTTGAAAAACTCATTACCCCTAAAACGAAGGCCATACTGATTTGTAACCCGGGTAACCCTACAGGATACCTGTATACACAGGATGAAATACTGCAACTGGCTGAACTGGTAAAGAAACATGACCTGTTCCTTATTGCCGATGAAGTATACCGTGAATTTACTTATGACGGGGACACACATTATTCGGTAATGAACGTTCCGGGCATTGAGGAACATGCTATAATGATAGACTCTGTATCTAAACGCTACAGCATGTGCGGCGCCAGGATAGGGTGTATTGTTTCAAAGAATAAAGAAGTAATGGCGACGGCCATGAAATTTGCACAGGCACGCTTAAGCCCCCCTACCCTTGCCCAGATAGCCAGTGAAGCAGCACTTGATACGCCACAAAGCTATTTTGATGAAGTTATTGCCGAATACAAAGATCGCCGCGATACGCTCATTTCAGGACTTAATAAGATACCGGGTGTAAAAGTTGCCTCACCCAAAGGCGCTTTTTATTGTATAGCACAGCTTCCGGTGGATAACGCTGATACGTTTGCACAGTGGCTGCTTGAATCGTTTGACAGCAAAGGCGAAACTGTAATGGTGGCACCTGCCGCCGGCTTTTATTCTACCCCTGATGTTGGCCTTACGGAAATACGTATCGCCTATGTCCTTAAAAAAGAAGACCTTATACGCTCTGTTGAAATACTTGCAGAAGCTATAACAAAATACAACAACAGGTAAATATAATTTACCTTTAGAAGCCTCACGGAAGTGGGGCTTTTTTGCCCTAAAAAATCCAGAAATACCCTTTACACCCCCATTCAAATACTAATGCTATTCCCGTAAAGGTTTCTGGCTTGTTTGTATAATAAGATTTCACAACATATACTGCACCCACTTATGGATAATATATTGTTAACGGAGGGCATTGAACCTTTTTCTAAAACAAAAAAAATCCGCTTGTTTGTTAGCGGATTTTAAAAGGTTTTAATTCATCACCATATATCAGGCCTTAACAGGAATGTTTTGTAATATTTCCAGGACAAACTTCCAGTATTTTTGTGCTGATGTTATGCTTGCCCTTTCATCCGGGCTGTGGGCGCCTTTAATAGTTGGGCCAAAAGATATCATATCGATATTGGGATAATTGGTTCCCAGTATCCCGCATTCAAGCCCGGCGTGGCAGGCTACTACCTTTGGCTCAGCACCGTTTTGTTTTTGGTAAATATTTTTGAGCACTTCAAGTATAGGCGAATTGACATTGGGCGCCCATCCGGGATAAGAGCCGGAGAACGTTACTTCGCAACCTATCAGTTCAAATGCTGAGCGCAGTGCATTGGCAAGGTCAAACTTGGAGCTTTCTACTGATGACCGAGTGAGGCAGCCTACCTGCAACGTACCATCTTTGACAATTACACGGGCTATGTTGTTTGATGTCTCAACCAAATCTTCCATATCGGCGCTCATGCGGTATACACCATTATGGGCGGTGTACAGGGCGCGGATTAGTCCCTCCTGCACGCCAAGATCCATAACTTTGGTGGGCAACTCTCCTTTTTCAATAGTAATTTTAAGGTTAGGCTCGGTAGTTTTATATTCTGCAGTAATATCATTTATCACCTCCTGCATATCAAATACAAAAGCTTCATCAAAAATTTCTGAGATAACAACTTTAGCCACGCTTTCACGGGGAATGGCATTTCGTAATGAGCCACCGTCAATCTCGGCTACCTGCAATCCAAAATTTTCAAAACTGTCAAATAACAGGCGGTTCATTATTTTATTGGCATTACCCAGGCCTTTGTGTATATCCATCCCGGAATGGCCGCCATTCAGGCCGCTCACTTTAAGAACATATCCTACGGCGTTTTCAGGCACTTCTTCCTCATTATATTCCCGCACAGCTGTAACGTCAAGCCCGCCGGCGCAGCCTATGTCAATTTCATCATCTTCTTCCGTGTCAAGATTCAGGAGTATTTCACCCTGCAATAATCCGCCTTCGAGCCCCATAGCACCAGTCATACCGGTTTCTTCATCAATTGTAAAAAGGGCTTCAATGGCAGGATGCGGGATGTCTTTACTTTCGAGTATAGCCATGATTGTGGCAACACCAAGGCCATTATCGGCACCCAGTGTGGTACCCTTTGCGCGTACCCAGTCGCCATCTACATACATTTCTATGCCCTGGGTATCAAAATCAAATTGTGTCCCGGCATTCTTCTGGTGGACCATGTCCAGGTGGCTCTGCATTACAACAGTCTTCCGATTTTCCATACCCGGTGTAGCCGGTTTTTTTATGATAACATTGCCTACACTGTCCACTATGGTTTCAAGGCCCAGCTGTTTGCCAAAATCTTTCATGAATGCTATTACTTTCTCTTCCTTTTTACTGGGGCGTGGCACGGCATTCAGGTCGGCAAATTTATTCCATAGCGCTTTAGGCTCAAGGTTTCTTATTTCCTGGTTCATTATATTTTGTGTTGCATTATCGGTTACGTCCTTAAAGTAATAAATTGCCTGCTTCTGTCATCATTTCTACAACCTTGTACAGTCATGTCTATATTGGATATTCAAAAAATGTAAATCTGGTGCAGTTGAAACGTGGCAGTTAGCTAATTATCCTGCATATATACAATATATTTTGTCCGCAATAGCCTGAAGACAGGAATTATTAAAGCAGATATTGCATGCTTATTACCGCAAATATATCAAATATAATATTTCCTGAATATGCCCGGAATATCTTCTTCTTCCACTTCTCCTATCCAGATATTTTGTGGCTGCAGGCAAATATTTGGAGCGGTTTTGCAGTTATCGGTGCATCCCATATAAACTATTTCAACTTCTTTTTTAATGCCGTAGTTTTTTACTACCTGCTTCAAGCCTTTACGGACACCTTTACTGTAACGGCCGCATTTTTTACCGTTGCAAATAAAAATCACCTTCTCCGGCGCATTCATCTTTTTCATCATGGTAATATATTTTCCAATACAAAAATACACTTATATTTACCAAACAGTTTTAGCTAATGAAGAAAAAGTATATACTGCCGCTGCTGCTGGTTGCGCAGGTTATAATTGTTAATCTCCTCTCCCTGTTCCCCGAGTTTGTTGAGGAATATTACAGTAATGGCCTTTATCAGTACCTGTCCGAAGCTTCAAGGGTTATTTTTGGTTATGCAGGCTTTTCGGTGGGTGATGTAATTTATGGCTTTATATTAATTCTTTTACTGCGATGGCTATGGAAGAAAAAAGGCACATGGCGCAGGCAGTGGAAAAACAACCTCCTGCAGTTTACCGGCTTTTTCAGTGTGTTTTACTTTTTATTTTATTTTCTTTGGGCTGTAAACTACCACCGTGTGCCACTCCATCAAAAAATGGCTATCGGCAAAAGATACGAACTAAACGAACTGATAAGTTTTACTAAACTACTTATACCAAAAGCTAATACCACGCACCTGGAAATTACAGGCAATGACAGCCTGAAGGTAAGGAATCCTTACAGCATTAAGGACATATACCATAAATCACTCGATGGCTACCATAATTTACAAAAGCAATACCCCTTTTTTGCCTACAAAAGAGAGAGTACCAAATCTTCATTAATAAGTGTCCCGCTGTCATACATGGGGTTTGGCGGGTACCTCAACCCATTTACAAATGAAGCGCAGGTAAACTGTAAACTGCCCAGATACAACCTGCCTACCACTGTATGCCACGAAATGGCGCACCAGATTGGTTATGCCAGTGAAAGCGAAGCGAACTTCATTGGGTACATGGCATCTATTGCTAATGAAGATCCTTATTTTCGGTATTCAGGCTATACCTTCGCCCTGAAGTACTGCCTGAGGAATATTGCAAAGATAAATGAAAAAGAAGCCGAAAAACTCCTGCCGCTTATCAACAAAGGCATTAGGAAAAATTTTAAAGAAAGTGAAGACTTTAATAAAAAATATGAATCTTTTATAGAAACACTTTTTGATTTTTTTTATGATAAATACCTGAAAATAAACCATCAGGAAGACGGGCTTGAAACCTACAGCAAATTTGTGGGCCTGCTTGTTAATTATTATAAAGATAAAGATTTATAAGCACGTGTAACAAAACAAATACACTACATACATATTGGCGTATGGGCACACAATTAGAAACATCATTTGTACAACAGCTCCAGGAAAACCAAAACCTGATCCATAAAATATGCAGGCTTTATACTAATAATGATGATGCCCATAAAGACCTGTTCCAGGAAATAACCATACAATTGTGGAAGGCTTACCCGAAGTTTCGCGGCGATTCCAAGTTTACAACCTGGGCTTACAGGGTTGCCCTAAATACAGCAATTACGCTATACCGCAAAAAAAGTAAAACGGTAAATACCGTAGAATTTGATAATAAACTTCACAAAATAAACCAGGAAGAATACAATTATGAAGAAGAAGAACACATAAAACTGCTTTACCAGGCGGTGCAGCAGCTTAATGATATTGAAAAAGCCCTTGTTTTTATGTACCTTGAAGATAAGGATTATAATGAAATTGCCGAAACACTGGGTATAACCGAAGTAAACGCAAGGGTGAAGATGAACAGGATAAAAGGTAAATTAAAGAAGATTTTAAATCCGTAACGGAAAATGGACGAATTAGAAAAATTAAAAACCGACTGGAAGAAAAACAGAGACAATTTCCCCCGGTTTTCTGAAAAAGAAATATACGCTATGCTTCACAGGCGCTCCTCTTCCATAGTAAAGTGGATACTTATTGTCAGTATCCTCGAGTTTACGCTATGGCTCGGCCTGTCATTCCTGCTGAAAGACGCTAAAAGCGTAAAGATGATTGACAGCTATGGCATAGATTTTATAACTATACCCCTTACCGTAATCAGCTATGCTATTATTGTATATTTTGTAGCGAAATTTTATATAAATTACAAAAAAATAACTACTACAGATAATGTAAAGACACTGATGGACAATATATTGAAAACAAGGAGAACAGTAATGATATATATTTATGTAAACCTTGCTTATATATTTATTTCCAGCTTCATTATCTTTTTGATAATCATAAATTATGATTCCAATTTTATATCACTTCACAAAAAATCTGAAGCAAACGGCAATGAAGCCATGTTCTATATCATATATATAATTTCTACAATATTTTTCCTCGCGGTTTTTGTCGGAGCAATATGGCTTTTCTACAAGCTTATATACGGCCTGCTGCTCAAAAGGCTACACAAAAATTATGAAGAACTAAAAAAAATAGACTTATAACATGAAAAAAATCCTTACCTGCCTTATATCGCTTGTTGCTGTACTGGCACAGGGGCAAAAGCTGGAAAACGCACTGCTATGGAAAATATCGGGCAACGGGCTCAGCAAGCCTTCCTACCTGTTTGGTACCATGCATATAACCTGCAATGCTACCCTCAATAAAAATGTACTTAAAGCCCTTGATGAAACAGGCCAGCTATACCTCGAACTGGACATGGATGACCCTAATATGCAGGCCGAAATGATGGGCGGCATGATGATGAAAGACGGCAAAAAAATGAGTACACTGGCCAGCCCTGAAGATTTTAAGGCTGTTGATGACCTGCTGACTAAAAACCTTGGTATGTCAGCAAAAATGCTGGACAGTTTTATGCCATCGCTTGTAGAAATGATGCTAATGCCAAAAATGCTGGACTGCCCTATGCAGTCCATTGAAGAAGAACTGATAAAAGTTTCTAAAAAACAAAATGAAGAAATAAAAGGGCTTGAAACTGTTGCCGACCAAATGGCTGCCCTTACCGCCATACCGTATGAAGAGCAAATGAAAGAACTGGTGAAAACAGCCAGAGATGGCATGGCAGCATCAAAAGCGAAATATGCAACACTCGACAAAATTTACCAGAGTGGCAACCTCGAAGCAATAGAGGCTTTTATGAAAGCAGAAGAAAATAAAATGTATGCTGATAACTCAGCTTCTCTCCTTGATGAGCGTAACAGGAAATGGATACCTGTTATAGAAAAAGCCGCAAATGAAAAGCCAACCTTTATTGGGGTAGGTGCTGCACATTTAGGCGGAGAAAACGGTGTGATAATACTGCTACGTAAAAAAGGCTATAAGGTTGAAGCCGTACAATGAATACTAAAGTAAGATTTACTTATATGTGCTGTACAATATTGCTGTAACAGTTGGCAATGGTTTATATCTTATCAATGTATTGTATAAAACTTAACATCTAAAAAATTAGTAACAAAAATTTTTTACAATGAAAAATATCTTTAAAGCTGGATTGCCTTTTTTGGAGGATTAGTATTTGGATTTTTATTTGTATATATGTTTATACGAACTACTGACCAAGCTAATAATAACTGATAATAAAGATAAGGGGCTGCCTCAAAAGGACAGCCTCTTTTTGTTTTGANCGCGGGGTGGGCGGCAAACAGTAGCTATACACGGCCATAAACTGCCATGTTACAATAAGTCCAATGGGCTTTTGACTTTAGGCTTGGATATATCTGGTACATGAGTAAATATTTAAGGAAAACGGGCCTTGAGTTGGGTTTTTAAGCGCAGGTTATAGGGAAACTATATAGCATAAATGCTCTCTCTTTATGCGTTGTAAAATGACAGGTATAATCCTTGAAATTCATTTTGTATCCTAAATATTTTTTAGTTCAGGTTACGGTATTTATGAGTCATCCGGATATATAAAATGCGTAAGCCGTAATCTGCCATAAGCCTTTATAATGTAATTCTTCAGCAATTTAGTAAGAAAATATACCTGTCGTAAAAACTTTCATATATTTGTGTGTTGTGCGGAAATCCCTACGGGCTTCCCGCACAACGCCCCAGGCGATTTGCCCCGGCCAGCCCTTCGGGACTGTCCGACAACAAAGCGATTTGCAAAATGCAAATCACTTCGTAAATCGCCTGGGGCGTTGGCGGTCATTGTAAAAGACGACTGCACCGAGACAAAAACAATTAAGAAATGAAAGTAATAGGTTTCAATTTTACAAAAAACGACTTTAGGTATTGTGTTCTTAACGGGACTACTAACCCACCGACAATTATTGAAAAAAATAAAATTGTCTATCCAAATAATATGGAAACGGCTGATTTAATGGAGTGGTTTGAAACCCAATTGTCGCTAATCATTGACAAGCACCAACCCAATCAGATTGCTCATAAAATTTCATTGAATGTCACTACGCTTGACCAGATTAGAAATTCTTGCTACCCACAAGGTATTTTGAATTTACTATCCAAGAAAAAGAACATTCCTATTAACAGCTATTCGTCAAGTGCAATTAATGCAACCAAATTCGGACAAACAAAAAAGACTGACGTTTACGCTCACATTGACCCAATAATTGGAACACACCCACCCTATTGGGATAAATCCACAAAAGACGCTGTGTTAGTAGCGTGGTTTAATTTAATGTAGATGACAGGAACAAAACTTGATAAATTTCAAATTATTGACCACTTAGGTAATGGTCATTTCGGACACGTATTCCTTTGTTATGACCCATTTCTTCAAAAGGAAATAGCAATAAAGGTTATCAAAGTTCCCGACCCTTCAAAATTCGTTAACGCTGTTAAAGAAGGACAAACACTTGATTTATGCAGACACAAACATATTGTTGATGTAAAAGACGTTAGAGCTTCACTATTCAATGGAGAGCCAGTAGTTTTAATTATAATGGAGTATTTGTCAAAGGGTTCAATCCAAAAACATATTGAGAAGCGTTTTATCTCTGTTAAGGAAGCATTCAAAATCACTCAACAAAGCTTATTAGGTCTTGAACACGCACACAATAACAATGTGCTTCATAGAGATATTAAACCGGGAAACATAATGTTTGGAGATAATGGTGAAGCCAAACTTTCAGACTTCGGTTTAGCAATAAACTATCACGTTGACCCAAGCGATATTCTAGGATATAGACCGCACCAACCACTTGAAGTAATAGAAGGAAATCCTATGAATAAGCTTAGCGACATTTATGCTACAGGTATTACTTTATACAGGTTACTTAACAATACTAATAATCTTCCATTCACTTTTTCAACTATTGACGAATGGAAAAAAGCAGTAAAAAAAGACCTTTTTCCACCAAGACAGTATTTGCCTCATATACCAGACAAAGCAGTTAAAATACTTCACAAATCAATCCATAAATCAACCGCAACAAGATTTCAAAATTGCACAGAGTTTAGACAGGCACTTGAAAAAATTAACTTCAACATAGATTGGGTTTACATATACAGCGATAATTGGTCAGGACATTCAAATGGAGATAATTACACACTAAATAAGTATAGAAAAAGAACAGGTTGGTTTATAGACTTCAAAAAGAATGGAACACGTAAAAATGAACATTGTTACGCCAACTTACCTGACGACAAAGTGGATGAAGTTTTCTTTAATACAATCAAAGACACAACTTTGGTATGACAATAAACAGCGACATAAAAAGAGAACAACGAACCGCCAACAGCCGTTTGCCGCAATGGGGGCTGACGTGGTTAAATCAAGTGCA
>NZ_NOXV01000284.1 GCF_002251835.1 Flavobacterium cyanobacteriorum | reverse complement strand
GCCATCATCAGCCGGGTTCAGGGCAATGATAGTATTGCTGTGGAAAACCTTCCCAGGGGGATCTACATAGTCGAAATCCTCACGGAAAAGGAAAAAATTTACAAAAAAATCTTAAAAGAATAAAAGTCTATTTCAAAGGTTAACCTCATGAAAAAATTATTACCCATATTAGCCCTACTCATCGGTGTAACTGGCAACGCGCAGTGCCCGCCCCCGACAGATTTAACCTACGAAACAGTAAGCAATCCCAATGATGTTATATTTAGTTGGACTGAGAATGGAGATGCAACTACCTGGGAAATTACAGTCGTTCCTGACTTTACGTTAAATACATCATGGCCAGTTAACGGTACTTATATATCTCCTACGACTTCCTTTGTTATTGCTTCCGCACCAATTACATCAGGATGTCATGTTTATTTTGTACGTTCAATATGTTCCTCAACAGAACAGAGTTCCTGGGTAGGAATAGGCACTTCATATTGCTCAGCTGAAATTCAAGGCTACCTGGCAACGCTGTCTAATCAGGATTTTAAGGCAGAAAACAATGCAGTACAACTGTTTCCCAACCCCGCACAAAACAGTATCCGCATAGCAGGTAGAGCAAAAATTGAGGCAGTNTTGTAAAAAATCCCGTTTATCACTTCTTCTAAGGGGACTCTCACCTGAAAACCTCTTTTTGCTAAGGGTAAATAAGGAACAATTTCTCTTTTTATTATATCTTTGTCAAGTACACTGTACATAAGGGTTGATTTTGAAATAATTATGTTTTGCAACACAAATTTCGTCAACCCTTTTTTATTTAACAAATAAGTTTAAACCACTTCATATTTTAAGTTTATTAAAACATATCAAATTATGTACCATATTTTGCAACTAAAAAATACATTTTGGCTATTTGTTAGTTAACAGCCTAATTGCTTGGGAAATAGTATCTAGGGCAATAGAAGTATTCAAATTGCTTGATAAAACAAGTCCATTTTTCAACTTTTGGCTATATTATTATATCTTGGAATTTTAGTTAAGATTTAATTTATACCTTTTTCATTGATATTTAAACTCCAGTACACTTATACAATTAATTTACATTTCTTGAAATTTATCCAACTCTACTTCGAGTATGACAACTTCAGTATTATTTGTATAGCAATTATTATCTTTTGCATATTGATTAGCTAAATTAAAACTACTAAACACTCCCAAAAATATTCTGCTGAATTTAGATTTGTGCAAATCTGTTTCAAATAGTACATATACAGTTTTCATTAATTTAAAATTTAAAAATTACTACCATTAGAGAGAAATTAATATAAGTTTTAGAATATTGCAGAAGTTGCAGAAACTGCAATATTTGCAATTTATAAAGTACCCTCATCTGCAAAGCTGTAATACCCAAACTTGGATATAATTAAATGGTCTAGTAAATACACCTCAAGCAAATTACAAGCTTCTTTTAACTTTTTTGTAATAGCTTTATCAGGTTCACTTGGAACTAACTTACCACTTGGATGATTGTGTACTAAAATAATGGCTGATGCGTTGCATTTTAAAGCCACACCTAAAATAATTCTAATATCTACTACTGTTCCTGATATACCACCCTTAGACATCTCATAGATGCCTAATACAATATTTGCTCTATTGAGCAATATTACTTTCATTTGTTCCTGATACTCCAAAATATCTAAATCCCAATGCTTCATAATCACTTCAAATATCTTTTGGCTATTTGTAACTTGAACTCTATCAGGATTAGTATTTGAATAGGAAACTTTAATTTCAGCTACTTCCATAGGAATAGAAAATAAAAAACTCGTCCACAAATGATACTACCCTTAATAGAGCTATATCAAAAATGGACGAGTTAAATTTTACATTACAAATTCTTCTTTGTGATGCCCATTACTTGAAAAAGTATTTTCCTCAGCTAGAAGCCTTTGAATAGATTTGTCTTCTTTAGATATTGTAGCTTCTTCTTGTGTATAAACATATCTGTAGCTTAACATCATTACCTCTCCTGAGTCTTTATTTACATACTCATAAGGCTCACATTCTTGTTTTACTACATTACCTGGCATTTCAGTACCAATAAGAGCTTTACAAGTTTGCTCATCAAATGTTGATGAAATAAATGCTTTTTTAGCAGTTGCATAAAACTGATTAGAGGTTTGGCTTTTTACCATTTCAATACCTCCCGAAATTTCTAAAACAAAGAATTCTCTGCCATCCTCTGCTTGTCTTTTTTTGTAGTCAATAATTCGTACCATTGATTTAATTTTTTTGAGTTGAACTTTGCCAAACTTTAAACACACCTCTGAACTTAAAAAATTACAACTATCACCTTGAATTTATGTAAGCTAAAATTTAGAATGAAAAAAATATGGCACAAGAAATCTTTTCTTGCTCCAAATAAGTGGGGGTATTTAGTGGGATTTAGAAGTGGCGGGGGTGTTTTGTGCGGAAGCTTGTATGTGTGTAAAATAGTTGGAGCTAAATTTTTTACCAAAAAATTATTTCAGTTAAAAACAAAACCCAACCCCAATTAAGGGATTGGGTTCTTCTCAACTCAAAAACCAATGATAGTTAGAGCTACCATTTAGTGTTTTTAACAAGCTATTTGAAAAGTCAAAGGCATTTACATTTCTATCCAAAAAAGTGTCAATATAGCTTGATTTATTGGCTTGAGTAAAGAGATTATATACATTCCATAGGTTGATATCCCCATTTTCATTTCTGCTGAAACTAGCATCTTCGTAATAGTCTTTTGCAATGGTATTAAGCTGACCATCATTGAAGTTTAGTACTGGAATATTTAGTTTGTCTTTTTTAGGCAAGTGCTGATATAATCTTGTTCTGCCCAATAATTGAGCAAATTGATGTTCTGTAAGTGAGTGTTCAGAAAGTTGCTTCATTTGTGCTAATTGCTTTTCTGCATTAAAATTGTACAACACATCTAAAATCTTGCTTTGTAATTCTTGATACGAACTTACACGCATTTCCTCCACAAATCCATCACTTGATACAGCTAGGTTAGAACATACTTTCACTTGGAAGCCAATAAAAAACTTGAACTTTTCAATAGTCTTTTTGTTGTATAGGTTCTCTAAATTATAGCTTCTTACTCCACCAATACAAAGGGCAATTTCATTACCATTAATTGTATCAACAATACTAGGTATTCTAATAATGAATGCCATTCTTTCAAAGTATTGTGTTCTTTCGTGGTCAAGCAAATCTTTAGCTTGTTTATTTATGGCACTTGGGACCCTGCCCTTAATTTGATGGCTTACACGCACTTCTGGAACATCTACTTGATGATGTGGAAATACTTTTGAAATACAATTTTCAGCTATTTCAATAAACTCATTATGAGAAATTGTACGTTCATTATCCTTGCTAAAAACTGGTATAATACAATCACTTTTTAAGGTATGCAAACTAATTTCTGAAGTGTTAGCTTCAATAAATGGTTTGGGTATAAATAAGCTTGTTTCTGTAGGTTTTGAAGTGCTTTCTACAGCAATAAGCTCATTAATCTTGCTAGGTAGCATAACCTCATTATCTATATCAATATTTTCACTTTTAGGATAATTCAATATAGTTTTAGTACCATTCGGATTTACTCTTTGTAATACCAATGTTGCTTCTGTAGTACTACCATTATTCTCTATTATGGTAGTAGAATTGTCAGTGATGAGTTGTGTGTCCATTTGTTGAAAATGATTTAGGGTTTAACAATAATTCTTTTGAGTTGATGGTATCTTTTTGAAGTTTGAAATCATACTCTAAAAGCTCTCTCCAATTGCTGTATTGATTGTACAAAACTTTCAATTCCTCAACTGTTTTAGTTGCTTTAATTTTCTCTCTAGCATCTTGTAAGTTAGTACCAGAACTACACCATTTAAGAATTTTAACCCCTGTTTCTCTTGATATTTTGAATTCAATTAGATTTTTAAAGATTCCTGTTCTGTCCTTGCTAGCAATTGCAAAATGTTTAATATCTATATCAAACACAATAGTGAATTCATAATCCAAGCCATCCTTTTGAACTGCTTTCAATCCAACTTTTTCAGGAATGAATTTACCATCTTTCTGATTTAGTACATAATCTTGTTTAGTTCTCATAGTAGCAATTACGTGAGCATCACATTGTAATATTTTATCTGTAAATGCTTTTTGAAGAGGTGTGATTTTTGCCCAATTCGTGAATGAGTTTCCTGCTAGGCTTGAATGATAATCTAATAAGTAATCCCAACAATGTGAGGTGCTATCAATAATGATTACTTCCATACCTGCTTTTTCACATACATCAATAGCTTTAATGTAGTTGTCAGGAGTAAATGGTGGTGCTAATGTAAGTACATTATAATCTCCTAAATGAGCGTATAAATCAGCACTTCCATTTTCTGTGTCAATAATGGCAATTTTGGTAAAATCTCCATTAGTTAAACCTTGAGCAAGTAGTAAACTTGAATAAGTTTTACCTGAACCTGCTGAACCTTGAAGAGCCATTTTTATCTTGGCTTTCTTCCTTTCTGAATGTCTTAGTTGCATAAAATTTAATCTTTAAAATGGTTAATATTGAAATGAAAAAAGCGAATACCTTTTATGATATTCGCCTTTATATATTTTCTGCAAACTTTGCAGATATTGCAAATTCTGCAATTTTAGTTTATTTGATTTTTTTGATAAACTCCATGACTAACCTTTTGAATTACTTTTTTTCTTTCCCATTTTTTCAAAGTTTCATCATAAGTTCTCTCAGGAAATCCTAACACTACAGCTATTTCCAAACCTTCTCCTCTTTTAAAATTTTCGGGCAATCTACTTAATAAGTTTCTTTCGGACATGGTTAATTGGATTGATTTTTTATCGTATTTATCAAAAATATTTAAGGAATGCTCTATTAATATTTTTAACAATTCTAAACTCGAAATTACATCTTCATCTCTAGCATATATTATTCTATTGTTTTCAGAAATATTTTCCTTATTTCTCATAATACTCAATATCATTATTATTCTAAAAGTCATATTTCCTAATCTTCTTACAACAGGCATAAAATCTAATTTATTAGTTGCTTGAATTATTCCATCAGCTAAAATCATCTTTTCTTGAAATAAATCCCATTGACTATCATGCATTCTTACTTCAACTTTTGGAATGGTTTTTAATTTATTATACAATCTTTTAATTCCAAAAGATTCATTTCCGAATATCTCATCATAACTTATAGTTTGATTTCTAGGAGATACATCTTTCCAACTGCTTACTTCATCAAAATAGTAATAAATAAATCTACTGAACAATCCATTTTCTCTTGAATCAATTAATGGTTTAACTTGATTTGGTGTCCCAGATACAACAACAGATAATTTTGGATTTTTTATTTCATATAATCTATCTCCTGTTTGCCTACTTATTGAAACTGTTTCATGATGGTAACATTTTCTTAATAAATCTGAAAAATCGCCCCAATCTTGTTTCAACATATTTGATAATGAATCAGCTTCTGTTTCAAATATTAACAAGCTATCATCAGAGTTTTCGAGATGGTCATAAATTTTTGAGGAGCTTGTATTACCTGGTATTATTTTTAGTTGAACTCTTGGTTCTTCTAAAAATTGATTGGATTGAGAATTCCTTCTATACTCAACAATCTTTCTTTTACTTTCACTAACTAAATTTTCATGAATTGGGTCTATCAATTTTTTTGACCAACTCATTACTCCCTTTCCCGATGCTGGCGGTGCAATTACAAAAACATTTAAATTGGGATGATTAATTCTAGAATCATAAATCCCATAAACATTCGGCAAACATGCACTTATTACACCAATTGAGGAACAATAAAAATTAAATATTAAAACTCAAACTAAAATGAAAAAATCAATTTTATTAGCACTGATTAGTTTGCTAATTCTATCCTGTGCTTCAACAAAACAATACAAAAAATTTACAGATAAAGAACCTGTACCTATAGAGAAAGCAAGAATCTATTTAGTTAGAACAGGAAATTTTGGAGGTTTTGTAAAATTTAATACTTTTTTAAATTCTATAGATAATCAAGTTGGTGTAGTTGGTCCAAAAAGTTTTTTGTGCTTTGATGTGCCTGTTGGAGAACAAAAAATCATTGTTAAGGCTGAAACTGAAAGGTTTTATACTATAAATGCCCAAGCTGGCAAAACATATTATTTGAGATTAGTACCAAAAATGGGAGTAAATTATGCTAGAGTAAACTTTGAATTGCTCTCAAATGATGAAGGAATTGAAGAAGTCAAAAGGCTAAAATCTCCAAAAATGTATTACACCGAATAGAATTTAACCACCAATAACAAGGTGGTTTTTTTATACCCAAAAGTTATGAAACAATTAAATATACCTTTCAAGTTAGGTATGCAATATGATAATTGGGAGTTTGATTTGGAAGTTACAAAGGATAGAATAGAGGATTGTGATAGTTACATTTATATGGGTAAAAAGTTTAATAAATTTCTGAACTATAGTAAATATAAAACTGAACTAATTTTCAACCTTGATGTTTTAGAAGCAGTTTTAATTTCATTTGAAAACTCAAATTCAGATTACAATGAATTATCTGAAATAGTAAACTTAAAATTAAATTGCTTTTCAGAAACTTTAGAAAACAATGAAGTTAAAATTTGTAGATTTGTAACTAAATCAAATGAAGTTTGGATTCTAGAAACTACATCAAACTTATATTTATTAGTATCTAATATCAAGTATTCACTGGATATTATTAATTCTCTATTATGCTAGTAGAAATTAATTTAAGGTATACTTTTAGGTTTCAAAAAAAGTTATATATTTGCCACATCAAAAATATAGTGGCTTACACTCAAAGCATTCGAGCCCAGGTGGGACCACAATAAAAAAATGAAGCACTTACAGCAATGTAGGTGCTTTTTTTATACTACTTCATCAAAACATTTTGCTTTTATTCCTGTTAATTAAAAGTTAAAATCCATTTATTATCAATCATTTAACTACCTTTTGGAAATGAAAAAAACTTATTATGAAACCATCGCTACTCACCCTCCTTTTATCATTGACCCTGCTGTGCTGCAATAACGATGACATCAACCGCCCCGTGGCCGAAATTGACAAACTGCCACCCGCCACGCAAACAGGCGCCAATACATTTGGTGCTTTATTAGATGGAGAAGCTTTTATCCCAAGATTTGTCGTAAACCCTATTCAATGTAACTACCAACTCATTAATGGTGAACGATATTTTTTTGTAACTGGTAGATTTGAAGAACAAGAAAATTTCAACTTAATTTCTCTCTCTCTACGAATGCTAAAAATATAGAAGAAGGGCAAACTTATGAATTGATAACAGAAGCTGTCGGAAACGCCACAGGAATTTTTGGTTATAATGGAGATTTGTTCTTTACAAACTCGAATGAAACTGGTCAAATGACAATTACTCATCTTGATTTAGATAATCAAACTGTTTCCGGAACTTTTTGGTTTGATGTAATTGATCAAAATGGAGACTTAAGACAGATTTGTGAAGGCCGTTTTGACATGCAATTCACTCAATAAAATAAACATAAAACCAAATCAATCATGAAAAAAACATTTTATTACCTATTACTTTTGTTCCCCCTTTGGGGGTTAGGGGGCCTTTTAGTAAGCTGCAATAATGATGACAACAACTCGCAAAACCCAATTGACCTATTACCACCGATGACAACCACCGGAGAAAACACCATAGGTTGTTTAGTAAATGGAGAACCCTTTACCGATAGCGGATTGATGAATAATTTTTATCAGTTTGTAAATGGCGAATATTTCCTCGCAATTAATATGCAAAGAGGATTTTCTAATGATTTTGAAGATGCGAGTATAAGCATAAGAAGGATTGAAGTGCATGAAGGTGAAACTTATATTTTAAATAATAATTCTATTCAAAATGATTTTACGGGAGGCTCAGCAGGCTATGTTTTTTCTAATAGTATTGAATCTGGTGAATTTGAAACTAATCAAAATTATTTCGGGTCAATAACTTTTACTCGATTTGATACTCAAAATCAAATCATGTCTGGCACTTTCGAGTTTCAAGCTGAAGAAATTACAACAGGAGAAATCATAAATATCACTAACGGTCGGTTCGATTTAACTTTTACAAACTAAACAATCATGAAAAGCTTTTTAACATTAATAATACTATGTTTTTGTACGTTTCAAATAGATGCGCAAAATATAATTTTTACACAAAATATTACTGCAAGTAGAGCTTTTGACGGTGTTTTTGGTTCTGCAACCTTGCAAATTGATGATGCTGGAAATGATGGAATGATAACCAGACCGCTTATTGTTGCCGAAGGTTTTGAAAGTGGTCTGCTTGGCGTTGAAAATCCTTTTGGTGAACAAGATATTAGAACATTTTCAAGAAGTGTAAACATTTCAGAATCTACAGATTTAGAAGATTTCTTAACAGGCGGTACAGACATTACTACAGGCGACCAAGATTATGATATTATCTAGATTTGCCCTGGCTCCATCTGCCCTGTGCTTCAGAAACTGATGCCTCACCATTTACATCTGTAGCTATATTAGTAGAAAGGAACGAGTAGCTGAACTTACCGTTCTCTTCCGTTTGCGGAAAGCTGTTGGGTAAGCTCCTTTTTTTATGCCCTGGCCTAACAATATTACAACGAAAAACATCATTATAGCCATGGTTGCTGGTGGCTTTGTCTGGAGCAGGCTACACATTGCACTCTTGCAGCGGCATGGTCCTGCTGTCAGCTATATCTCCCCGCCGCGAAAGCAGGCGGCGCGGAGGATGCCGCTTCCATCAGGGCTAAGCCCGGCAGCCGGTGCTTACCTGCCATCTTTGGTGAGGTCCTGCTTTTTCTCAAACTCAGTCAAAATTTGTTGCCGCAACTACTTTCTCACTTTTGGCAATAAGTAATCCTTTGAGCCGTATGAACAAAAAAAACAGCCCCGGGATAG
>NZ_NOXV01000172.1 GCF_002251835.1 Flavobacterium cyanobacteriorum | reverse complement strand
CAAGAAAAACGTAAAAAAACCGTCTCAAGTTGTGAGACGGCTTCTATAATTTTTATAATTGTTTGAATGCGTTCCGGTTGAAAAGTAAAATAGAAATTACAATAAGTGTATAACCGGTTACCTGCAGTGCAGATATTACTTCGTTAAAATAAAAAGCCGAGAGCAGGAAACCAATAACAGGGTTGATGTAAAGCAGCATCCCCACAGTTGATGATTTTATGGTTTTTAGCGCATAAAGGTTAAGGAACAGCGGGATAATCGTAAAAAGTATAGCTATCAGCAGTATAAAAAAATAAAAAAACGTTTCCTGCGGTACCGGGCTACCATAAGCCGGCAAGAAGGGAAGCATGATCAACGATATGATCCCTACCTGTACCGTAAGCAGCAAAAACTTATCTATCCCGGTAATCTTTTTTTGTATGATGAGGTAAAGGGCGTAAGTAAATGCCACTACAAGGCTGTAAAAAATATCGAGCAGCCCGTTAAAGGACAGGAGTACACAGCCGGCCGCGCTTATGCTTACTGCTATCCACTGCAGGCGGGTGAGCTTTTCTTTCAGAATAAAAAAGGCAAGCACAGTGGTGAGTATAGGGCACACAAGGTAGGCAAACGAAGCTGATTTTACGCTCACATGGTTCATTACATAAATAAAAAGGAACCAGTTGGCCGTAAGCAGAAAGCCGCTTGCCACCACTGCCGCAATAAGTTTTGCCCGGGCACTTTTCGTCAGCTGCCTGTAATGCGCTGTGGCTTCTTTTAGGGCCTTACGGCGAAATGCCAGGCTTAGCAGGAGCATTAGCACCACACAAAATAATATCCTGAAAAAAAGTATATCAAGAGAAGGATATTGCCGGAGCGGCCTTAGCCCCAGGCTGAAAAATCCCCAGATCACAAAGGCAGTAACGCCGGCGAGGTAATGTTTGGAAATACGCATGCAGGTAATGGAAATAGGTGTGCAAATGTAGGAAACCTACCTGCTTTAAACCTATAATTTTTATATATTATGATGCTTTTAAGAGAAGGAAATTTATTATGGCGTAAATTAGTCTTGTTATTCAGTCACCTGTAATGAAACTATTAGAACTCGAAATTTTATCGGCCAGCCTCTCTGAAACAGAGCGTTTTTATAAAAAAGTACTGGGACTGGAACCGTACCAGAAGGAAGGCCGGTTATTATTATTTTACAGGATAGGGCATACCCGGCTTGTATTCCGCTATGCGGAAGGTATAAAGCCGGTCTACCACTTTGCCATTGATTTACCCAACAACCGTTTTTTTGACTGTTATAACCACATAAAACAGAAAGTGCCCCTGCTGCCCCTTGAAAACGGTGATGATGTTGCCAACTTTGTAAACTGGGATGCCAGGTCCTTTTATTTCCTTGACAACAACGGCAATATACTTGAAGGCATAACGCGCTATCCTAACCGTACTATTGCAGAAGAGCCTTTCGGGCCGCAGTCTTACATCAGCATTAGCGAGATAGGCCTGGTAACTAATAATGTTCCTGAACTGGCTGATAGTTTATTGCAGGAGCATGGTGTGCCTATTTTCCACCGCCAGCCCAGGAGCGATAAATTTACGGTTTCGGGCGATGATGAAGGCCTTTTCATCCTTGCCGAAAAAGGGCGCGACTGGTATCCTACCGGCATAAAATCGTATTCTTTCCGTACCCGTGTGCTGTACTACGATAACGGCAATATAAATCATATTTTGAGGTAAAGGATTTTAATGTATATTGCCCTAATGTCCAGCTTATGGCCGATATAGATTTGCTTAATACTGCTTATAAATATTTTCCTAAAGGTATTGATAATAGTACACAGGTAGAATTATTTATGAATTCCGCCGAAATTAAAATGTTGTTTAATTTATGTATTAAGGAACAAAAAAGAAAAGAGGCTGGAGATTATACCAATTTTATTCAAAATATAAGGCAAATTGATTTGTCAAAACATTTTTTCGACGCAACCCATTTTCATTTAAATGACCGGGCACATAACTTACAGTTGGCTGAATTAATAAACAATAAGCTATATTCAGTTTGTCTTAATGTAAGCATTATAGTCCCGTTTTATATCACATATGTACTTGAAATAGATATTTCTTATCCTGGTGACAATTATAGATTTCCAAAAATTTCGAAACCTGTAAGGAATCTGGAAGCGGAAAAGAAATATCAGCCTATTATGGATGCAATGGCCGCGCTGACAGAAAGTTTTTTCAGTGTAACGCCTTTTCCTGAAGAAAAGCTTCACACTATAATTCCTGATATTTCACTAGAAACAATCAGGCCTGGCAAATTCACTTTTTTTAATGCTTTCTTTCTGGATGATTATTACATAATGATGTAAGTATAAAAGATTGTATATATGGCGATTTTGTAAAGCGATTTTGCTTTGAAAAATTAATATTTGCGTAAATTGCGCACTCAAAATTGTGATATATACAAAATGGAACAAGTACAGCCTTATATTCCTAAAAATAAAGTAAGAATTGTTACGGCAGCATCGCTTTTTGACGGGCACGATGCCGCCATCAACATAATGCGCCGCATCATCCAGGCTACGGGTGTTGAGGTTATACACCTTGGGCACGACCGCAGTGTGGAAGAAGTGGTGAACACCGCCATACAGGAAGATGCCAATGCTATTGCCATGACCTCTTACCAGGGCGGGCACAACGAATACTTTAAGTACATGTTTGACCTGCTTAAAGAAAAAGGGGCAGGGCACATTAAAATATTTGGCGGCGGCGGTGGTGTTATCCTGCCGGAAGAGATAAAAGAGCTACATGAATATGGTATTACGCGTATTTATTCACCGGATGACGGGCGTGAGCTGGGCCTGCAGGGCATGATAAACGACCTGGTGCAGAAAGCCGACTATCCAAGCCCATCCCTAACCCTTCCCAGAGGAAAGGGAATTAGCGAAGCGCTTGCAGATAAAGAAGTAACAACGATAGCCAGATTGATATCATTAGCTGAAAATTACCCTGACGAATTCCACAGTATATTTGATCCGGTTATTCAGGCTCCCCCTTCGGGGGCTGGGGGGCTTCCTGTGCTGGGCATAACCGGTACGGGTGGTGCCGGTAAATCATCATTGGTGGATGAGCTGGTGCGACGATTCCTTATTGACTTCCCGGAAAAAACTATCGGTCTTATTTCGGTAGACCCATCCAAGCGTAAAACAGGCGGTGCCTTACTGGGTGACCGTATCAGGATGAACGCCATCAATAACCCACGGGTGTATATGCGCTCACTTGCTACACGCCAGTCGAACCTTGCCCTATCTAAATATGTAGCCGAAGCCATCCAGGTGCTGAAAGCGGCTAAATATGATCTTATAATACTTGAAACATCGGGTATAGGGCAAAGCGACACAGAAATCCTTGACCACAGCGATGTTTCACTATACGTAATGACACCTGAATTTGGTGCCGCTACACAGCTGGAAAAAATTGACATGCTTGACTTTGCCGACCTTGTTGCCATCAATAAGTTTGACAAGCGTGGTGCCCTTGATGCCATTCGAGATGTAAAGAAACAATACCAGCGCAACCACAACCTGTGGGATGCCAACCCTGATGACATGCCGGTGTTTGGTACCATTGCGTCTCAGTTCAACGACCCGGGTATGAACACGCTCTACAAGTCGATTATGGACAAGATTGTGGAGAAAACAGGTGCTGACCTGACATCTACTTTTGAGATCACCCGTGAAATGAGCGAGAAAATATTCGTGATACCGCCGCACCGCACGCGTTACCTTAGCGAAATTGCCGAGAACAACCGCAAGTATGATGAGGTGGCACTAAGCCAGCAGGAGGTAGCACAAAAGCTTTACGGGATTTATAAGACCATTGAGTCGGTTGCCGGGGTGAAGCCTGAACTGGCAAAATTTGGCCTGGAGCCTGTAAAGCCCGCCCAGGGAGCAGATGCTGATTTCGTGAAATTGCTTGTGGCCGAGTTTGACCGTGTAAAAATGAACCTCGACCCGTACAACTGGGAGATGATCATTACATGGGATGATAAGGTAAATAAATACAAAAATCCTGTGTATTCCTTTATGGTAAGGGATAAGGAAATCAAGATACAAACGCATACCGAATCACTTTCGCACTCGCAGATACCAAAAATCGCCCTCCCTAAATACCAGGCGTGGGGTGATATCCTAAGGTGGTGCCTTCAGGAAAACGTGCCGGGTGAGTTCCCTTTCACTTCAGGTTTATACCCGTTTAAGAGGGAAGGAGAGGACCCAACCCGTATGTTTGCCGGTGAGGGTGGCCCTGAGCGTACCAACAGACGTTTCCACTACGTTAGTTTAGGCATGCCTGCCAAGCGTTTATCAACAGCGTTTGACAGTGTTACGCTATACGGTAATGACCCAGGTTACCGCCCGGACATTTATGGTAAGATTGGTAACGCAGGTGTATCTATCTGCTGCCTTGACGATGCCAAGAAGCTGTACTCCGGCTTTAACCTGGCACACCCAATGACATCGGTAAGTATGACCATCAACGGGCCGGCGCCAATGCTGTTAGGCTTCTTTATGAATGCGGCTATTGACCAGCAGTGTGAAATTTATATCAAAGAGAACGGCCTTGAGCAGGAGGTTGAAAACAAAATAAACGAAATATATAAAGCCAAAGGTGTTGAGCGCCCACGCTACAATGGCGAGCTGCCACAGGGCAATGACGGCCTTGGGCTTATGCTGCTTGGTGTAACGGGTGACCAGGTGCTTCCGGCTGATGTATATAACGAGATAAAAATACGTACGCTAACGCAGGTTCGCGGTACGGTGCAGGCCGATATCCTGAAGGAAGACCAGGCACAGAATACCTGTATATTCTCTACCGAATTTGCACTAAGGCTTATGGGCGACGTTCAGGAATACTTCATCCAAAAGAACGTTCGTAACTTCTATTCAGTTTCAATTTCAGGCTACCACATTGCCGAGGCAGGGGCTAACCCAATCACGCAGCTGGCCTTTACCCTTGCGAATGGCTTTACGTATGTGGAATATTACCTTAGCCGCGGCATGAATATTAACGACTTCGGGCCTAACCTGTCGTTCTTCTTCAGTAATGGTATCGACCCTGAATATGCGGTTATAGGCCGTGTGGCGAGGAAGATATGGGCGAAGGCACTGAAGCTGAAGTACGGCGCTAATGAGCGTGCACAGATGCTGAAGTACCACATCCAGACGTCGGGGCGTTCGCTGCACGCGCAGGAAATTGACTTTAATGATATTCGTACAACGCTGCAGGCACTTTATGCTATTTATGATAACTGTAATTCGCTGCACACCAATGCGTATGACGAGGCGATAACAACGCCTACCGAGGAAAGCGTTCGCCGTGCCATGGCCATACAGCTTATTATCAACAAGGAGCTTGGGCTTGCTAAAAATGAGAACCCGATACAGGGATCGTTCATTATTGAAGAGCTTACTGACCTTGTAGAAGAGGCCGTACTGGCAGAATTTGACCGCATAACAGAGCGTGGCGGTGTGCTTGGCGCTATGGAAACCATGTACCAGCGTTCTAAGATACAGGAAGAAAGCCTCTACTACGAAACCCTGAAGCATACAGGTGAGTTCCCGATTATAGGTGTAAATACCTTCCTGAGCTCAAAAGGATCGCCTACGGTTGTACCGGCTGAGGTTATACGCGCTACGGAAGAGGAGAAGCAGTTCCAGATACAAACGTTGCAGAACCTTCACAAGGCCAATGAAGAGAAGGTCAAAGAGCAGCTTGCCATAGTGCAGGATGCCGCGATACAGAACAAGAACATATTCGAGCAGCTGATGGAAGCAACCAAAGTGTGCTCACTGGGCCAGATTACTTCAGCATTGTTTGAAGTAGGAGGGCAGTACAGGAGGAATATGTAATTAATTGATTTGTTAATGCGTTAATTTGTTTTATTCGGCAGATATCAAAAAGCCTCTCAAAAGAGAGGCTTTTTTATTCTCTAAAACACATATCCCAGCAGATAGTATATAATTATAAATGCTATAATAGTGCCGAAGCATCCGAATCCCAATTTTTTGGCGCCCCAACCGGCAAGCAGGGCTTTTAATAATCCTTTCATGGCGGTTATTTTATGTAAAGGTATTACTATGTTTCAGTATCTCTCGTTGCTTTAACTTTTACTTATATGTTAAAATATTTAACATATTTTACATTTGTAGGTTTCAGTTTTCACGCACCAACACGATGAGTGGGTGTTGCGGATAAGGAAATAGGCTTATCTTGGAGCGAAAAGACAGGGCCATACCGGCAGGCGCCATTCCCGCTTTCCGCTGTATCTCCCCGCCGCGGGAGGGCGCGGCGGGGAGGATGCCGCTGCAATCGGGGCTACCCTGGCGCGTTTAACCCCCGGCCCGCCAAAACCGGGAAGGCGGTAAAAAAAANGGAGCGAAAAGACAGGGCCATACCGGCAGGCGCCATTCCCGCTTTCCGCTGTATCTCCCCGCCGCGGGAGGGCGCGGCGGGGAGGATGCCGCTGCAATCGGGGCTACCCTGGCGCGTTTAACCCCCGGCCCGCCAAAACCGGGAAGGCGGTAAA
>NZ_NOXV01000302.1 GCF_002251835.1 Flavobacterium cyanobacteriorum | reverse complement strand
AACTAAAATCTACTTGGCCTGTTGCACTTATAACTTGAACATGGCGTACAAATTTATTGCCAAAGCAAACATTACACAAATGCTGCCACAAAAAAGCATCCCGAAGGATGCTTATATCTATTTTTTGTTCTGGCGTGCCTTTTGCTGTTCCTGGGCCTGCTCCATCATTTCCTGCATTTTGCGCTGGAAACGGCCCTGTGTTTTTGGCTTGGCCTTGTTAGCCTGCAGCTGTGCATGTATCTTATCCTCGTTTACTATATATTTTTTGATCACTATCATAATACCTATAGTAATAAGGTTTGATATGAAGTAGTAAAGCGATAGCCCCGAAGCATAGTTGTTAAAGAAGATAAGCATCATTATTGGTGACACGTATATCATTATCTTCATTACTTTGCTCATATCAGGCATACCTTCCTGTGGCGGTGCGGACATCGCCTGGTCGCCGGTAGTCATTTTCATGTAAAAGAAGATAGCCACAGAAGCAAGGATTGGGAACAAACTTACGTGGTTGCCGTAGAATGGTATATAGAACGGCAGATGCACGATTGAGTCATAAGATGAAAGGTCATCAGCCCAAAGGAAACTCTTTTGCCTCAGGTCAAAGAATGAAGGGAAGAACTGGAATAGTGCATAAAACACAGGTATCTGCATCAGGGCCGGCAAACAGCCTGCCATAGGGTTTACCCCTGCGCTATTATACAGCTTCATGGTTTCCTGCTGCTTCTTCATAGGGTCCTTTTTGTACTTCTCAGCAATTTCATTGATCTCCGGGCGGAGCACTTTCATTTTTGCCTGCGATACGTATGACTTATAAGTAACCGGCGACATTACCAGCCTTACCAGTATGGTAAATATGATAATGGCAATACCGTAAGGAATAAAGGAACTAATCAGTGTAAATACCGGGATAAAAACATAACGGTTTATCCACCCGAAAATCCCCCAGCCGAGTGGCATTACCTCATCCAGGTTCTTATCATACTGATTCAGTATCTTATAATCGGCAGGGCCATAATACCAGTTCATATTATAGGCTACCTCACCACCTTTAAATTCAAGCGGCATTTTAGCCGTGAACTTTTTGGTAAAAGTAGTATCGGTCTTTTCATCCTTCACAAGATTTTCTGAAGTGAAATCAGCCGTTTTAAAAGGTGTATCGGTTAAAAGTATAGCGGTAAAAAAGTGCTGCTTGAACGCTACATACGTTACGGCATCAGCTTTATCAGCCTCATTTTTGCCCTGCCCAAGGTAATTATCCTTTCCGTCTTCATACTCAAATACCAGTTCGGTATAGCGGTTTTCATAAGAAACACTTTTCTCGTTCCTGTAAGCCTTTAGCATCCACTCCAGTTCCATAGGCTTTGATACGTCAAGCACCTGGGACAAACCTTGTGAACGCACAGAAAAATCGAGCATGTAATCATTCGGTTTCATTACATAGCGGTACTCCAGGAACTGGTTTTCGCCTGCTTTGAGCCGCATAGTAAGCACCTGGTTATTGCCTTCTTTTGTAAGTACAGGCTCAAAATCCATATCCCTCGTATTAAGGATACGGTTGTCTTTTGTTTTGAACTGCAGGTTGAAATCAGCATTATTGTCCTTAATAAGCTCAACCCTTTGCTTTGAACCTTTGCTGAACTGCTCAAAGCCGTTTATGTTGGCTTCGGCAATATAACCGCCTTTGTTGGCAATGCGGAGCGTAAGTATGTCGTTTTTCAGCTCAGTAACACCTGCTTTTGCGGAAGGCAGTGAGGCACTGTATGCAAATGCACCAAGCGAGTTTTTAAGCTGCTGCAGCCTGAGTGAATCGGTTACGGCACTATCTTTTGGCTGTATGGCCGTTTGCTGCTCAGGTATTTGTTTCTGCCTGGCTTTTTCTATTTGTTCTTTTTTGGCTTTTTCTTTTAATTCCGCTTCATTGCTGGCTGTGTTGTTATAAATCATCCACAGCAGCAACAGGAATATTAATGCAAACCCGATTAGCGACTTTAAGTCTAATTTTTTTTCTTCCATTTATTTATTTATTTCACAAAAGGGATGTATCCCCTGTTATCTTACAAGCCCGGGCTGTTGAGCCGGCTTAACTACTTTTCCTGTTTACGGCGGCCCTTACAAAACTTACAAAAAGCGGGTGTGGGCTGGCCACGGTACTTTTATATTCAGGGTGGTATTGCACCCCTATAAAAAAAGGATGGTTTTCAAGCTCCACAATTTCTACAAGGCCCGTTTCCGGATTAATACCTGATGCCCTAAGGCCTGCGTTTTCAAGTTCTACGCCATAGGCGCTGTTATATTCGTAACGGTGGCGGTGGCGCTCCAATATTTCAGCTTCACCGTATATTTTACGGGCAAGCGAACCTTCCTTAAGGGTACATTTCCATGCCCCCAGGCGCATAGTGCCGCCTTTATCAATAATATCCTTCTGCTCCTCCATTATGTTGATGACAGGATGCGGCGTGCTGTCGTTCATTTCTGTTGAATTAGCCTCTTCCCAGCCCAGCACATTACGGCTGTATTCTATAACTGCCATCTGCATGCCCAGGCAAATACCGAAGAAGGGAATATTGTTTTCACGGGCATAACGCACAGTTTCAATTTTTCCTTCTATGCCACGCCCGCCAAACCCCGGCGCCACAAGGATACCGTCAAGGTCAGCCAGTTTTTCATGCGCATTATCACTGTCAATATATTCAGAATGTATGCTGATAACATTCACTTTTGTTTCGTTGGCTGAACCTGCATGTATAAAAGCTTCCAGTATTGACTTATAGGAATCCTGAAGCTCCACATATTTACCCACAAGCCCAATATTAACGGTATGCTTCGGGTTCTTCAGCCTGAACAGGAACTCATTCCACTGGCTGAGGTCAGGGGTGTTTTTTTCCGGCAGGTCCAGTTTTTTCAGCGCCACCCTGTCCAGACCTTCCTCAAGCATAAGATTAGGCACATCATATATTGTTGAAGCGTCTATGGACTGGATAACCGCCTCCCTTTTTACATTGCAAAAAAGAGCCAGTTTCTGCCTCAGGTCCTGCGACAACTCATGCTCAGTCCTGCACACCAGTATATCAGCCTTGATACCGCTTTCCATAAGCGTTTTTACTGAGTGCTGTGTCGGCTTTGTTTTCAGCTCACCTGCCGCCGCCAGGTAAGGCACCAGCGTAAGGTGTACTACAATACCGTTATTTTCACCAAGCTCCCATACCAGTTGCCGTACTGATTCTATATAAGGCAATGATTCAATATCACCTACGGTACCCCCTATTTCGGTAATTACAATATCATAATCTCCTGAATTCCCTAAAAGCTGCATGCGCTCCTTAATCTCGTTGGTGATATGGGGCACCACCTGCACGGTTTTACCTAAAAACTCGCCCCTGCGCTCTTTCTCTATTACCGAAAGATACACCCTACCTGTAGTAACATTATTGGCCTGGCTTGTAGGCACATTAAGGAAACGCTCATAGTGGCCAAGGTCAAGGTCGGTTTCAGCGCCATCATCAGTTACATAACATTCCCCGTGCTCATAGGGATTTAGTGTTCCCGGGTCAACATTTATATAAGGGTCAAACTTCTGGATGGTGGTCCTGTAGCCTCGCGCCTGCAATAATTTTGCTAAAGAAGCCGCAATAATGCCCTTCCCTAAAGATGAGCTTACGCCTCCCGTAACAAAAATATACTTTGTCTGATTCATTGTGTTGTTGTGTGTTGTGTTGTTGCTGTTGTAAAAAACGAGGCAAAAATAAGTAATTTAATTGGGGATTAGACAATTTGAAGATTTGAAAATTTTAAAATTGTACAACTGTACTTAATCATTTAAAATTTTCAAATTTTCAAATTAACTATGGCTTAGGATACTGCCGCTTGATATTCCGCACCAGCTCTTCAAGCCCATTCAGTTTGAGTTCATACACCAGCCCAAGCATTTGCCCCAGCTGCCCTTTAGGTAAACCTTTAGACTTGTACCATACAATATAATACTCAGGCAGGTCAATGAGGTAGCGACCTTCATACCTGCCGAAAGGCATTTTAGTATGGGCCAGTTTTATAAGATGTTGTTTTTGAGGGTCCAAAAGCCTACCAGTTAAAAACTACCTGCTTTTCAATATCCGGGTGCAGGCTCAGGTAAACAGGGCAGGTAAGCGCAGTCCTTTCCAGTATGGTACGTGCTTTTTCATCGGCATTACCCTTCATGTGAAAAATCACTTCTATACGCGAAATCTTTCGGGGTTCGGCCTGCATTATCTTGGTAACCTCGGCAACGGAACCCTCCATCGCCACGCCTATGCCTGCCGCTTTTATACCCATTACGGTCATCATGCAGCCTGCAAGGGCATTAGCTACCATATCAGTAGGTGAGAAAGCTTCTCCTTTGCCGTTATTGTCTAAAGGCGCATCAGAAATTATTTCGCTCCCTGACTGTAAATGTATTGATGAGGTGCGAAGGCCGCCGAGGTAGGTTACTTTAGATGTCATGTTTATTTTGCCTGTGTTATGGTAAGGTCAGGATTGTACTGCATGATGTAAACCGCAGTATTATAATTGCCTGTTTCTGAAGTTTCGTAAGAAAATTTATTTTCCACATACTCTGTTGCTTTTGATGTTGCAGCGGCAAAGCCTTCCTCCTGGAATACCCTCATGATAACGTCAAAAGTTACATCAAATCCACGGGTGGCAAACTGGTTAGGCGCAATGCCGTTTTTCTGCCTGAAAACCTTACTGAATAAAGCCATTTCAGGAGTTTCGCCATCGTTGGTTACTGAAGGGTATAGCATCTTCAGGCCTGCTAACCTGGAAACGGGCACTTCTGTATTTTCAAGGGCATCGGTTTTTTCAAGTACTGCCAGCTGCACAGTATAGCCTGTGGACACATTCTCGAGTACTTTGGTTGTATTTAAAATCATGGTAACATTCTCTGTCTCCATGATTAAATAGTTTGGCCTGTCCGCATCTAACATTGCTTTTAGTGTCGCATCAGTAACTGCGCCCTCCAGAAATTTAACTTCAGGGCTATGCCTTTTAATCAGTTGTCTTGAACTTAGCTTCTTAGAATCGACAATAGCAATAATATTGGCATTTTTACTGCGCAAGTAATCAAGCATAGCCACTTTAACACTTTCCTCAGAAGGTACTGACTGGTAGAGGTTACCATAGGCTTTGCCACTTTCTTTTGACAGTGGTGAAATTACGGGTATGTTGCCCAGAGCAGCCGCAGCCGACTCTACATTTCCCTGGAAAAATGGGCCTATGACGGCATCGGTAGTTGACAGGCTACTCTTCAGTGAAGCCACATCAGACGAAGTACGGGTTTCTTTTGAATCATAAATTTTAACTTTTACGGGTACACCAAGTGTCCTGGCTGAATCAATAGCCATGAGTGCACCAGCGTAGAAATCAAGTGTCATGTTCAGGAATTTTTCACTTTTAAGGCGGGATATCCTGGTTGTATCGGACTCTGACTTAGGCAGGTTAAAAGGCAGCAAGAGCGCAATTTCTTTTGGTGCAGATTTTTTTAAGTCTTTAGAAAGATCGGCTACCGTTTTAGCACCCGGTGCACCTGCACCCGACCCAACAGGCATCTTTATCACCATCCCTTCCCGGAGGCCTTCCTTCATTTCCGGGTTAAGCGCTATAAGTTCTTCCTCGGTAAGGTTAGCCCTTTTTGAAAGGCTGTAAAGTGTTTCTTTAGGCTGTACCTGGTAGTCCAAATAAGTTTTTTGTGATGCAGGCGGAGCGGGTGGTACCGGTACAGCTGGCTGCGTTTCCTTAACCAATACAGAATTTTTATCGAGCTTAAGCCTGTAACCTACAGGCAGGGTATCTTTTACATCAGGGTTTAGGGCTTCGAGCAGCTGGAGCGTCATGCCATACTGCTTTGCTATGGAATATTTTGTTTCGCCCGGTGCAACGGTATGATAAAAATATGAGGGTGGAGGTGTTTTGGCCTCTGCTTTTCTGGCTTCCTTTACCTGTGCCGCTACCGGACTGCCTTTGACAGGGATTATAACTTCCTGCCCAACTTTAAGCGCGTCGCCGGCATCCTGGTTTGCTTTTTTTATATCATCAAAAGACACATTATACTTCTTTGCAATGCTATAAAGTGTTTCACCAGGGCCGACCTTATGCCTTGTATTAGCTATTTTTGTTGTTTTTTCTGGGACTGATTCAGGTTGCTGAGGCAAAACTTTTTTGGGCACAAGCAATATGCTGTTCTCTTTAATACCGTTTTTAGAGTCCGGATTTAACCGGTAAATATCAAAAGGGGTAACTTTATATTTCCTTGCTATATCAGCAACTGTTTCTTTTTTTGCTACTTTATGCTTTATATAATCCTGCGCAGGTGCTGACCAAGAAAAAAAGACTGCCAACAGTATTATAATCACCCTGTATTTCATTTGTAATGTATTAAAAAAAATTAAGCCGTTACAAAGGTAGTTTTTGTAACGACTTAATACAATTTTTTATAATGGTGGAAACGTTAAAAACAGTTCGACAGATTATTATTCCTTAACATTATCGGCGATTACAACCGGAACCGGTATTTTTAAGGTCTGTCCTGCCTGAAGGCCTTTCTTCAGGAGTTTTTGGTTTGCGGTAGTTATAGCATCAACTGTAGTATTATATTTCTTTGCTAAGCCAATAAGGGTCTCCCCACTTACTACTTTATGCTCTGTTGTGCCAACCGGCTCATCAGAATAAGATGCATAATTTGTAACAATAACCGGCTCAGGTTTCAATACGGTTTCCGTTTCAGCTGTTTTATTGCCACCGGGTATTACTAAAGTTTGGCCTGCCTGTAAACCTCTTTTAAGGAGTTTTTCATTAGCCGCGGTAATTTCGGCAACTGTGAGGCCATATTTTCTGGCAAGGCTATGCAGGGTTTCACCCGGCTTAACATAATGTGTTTCAGGATTATCTGTTACCGGCATTTCTGCGACTTCAGATTTTTGGGAGGCAAGAACATGTACCTGTGGCACGGCAGAAGGACCTTCCCCGTGGGTTGCGGGAATCACAAGTACCTGCCCTGCCTGAAGCCCTCTTTTTAGCATTTTGCTGTTAGCAGACGTAATTTCTGCAATAGTAGTATTATACTTTTTGGCAAGGCCACTAAGCGTTTCGCCCGGTTTCACTTCATGGTTTACATTTTCAGGCTTTGATTCCGCAACCGGCGACTGAGTTTTTGGTGAGTAAGCCTGCCTTATTTTGGCTCCTTCTGATATGTATGCAACATCTTCCTGTTGCTTTTTCTGCTTATCTTTCAGAATGGTTGCAGCATCTACAACCTGATAATCAAGATTCTTTTCTTCAGCCTGCACCTTAACCTTTTTACCAACCGGAATCCGGAGCATCATACCCTGGCTAATGCCGTTTACCGCATCAGGGTTTAGTTCATAAATGTCCTGTGGAAGCACCATATACTTTTTGGCAATGATAACCATGGTTTCCCCAAGGGCAACATGGTGAATTGCTGTCTGTTCGGATGTCTCTTTTTCAGAATTTTGCTGTGGGAGCTGAAACGGAGCAGCCATAGCAAAATTCGCAACCAGAAGAGAACTTACGAGTATCAGTTTTGCTTTCATTTGTATAGTTGTAGATGTGATTAGCCCTTAAATTTCTTGGGTTAAAGCTACAAAAATGTAGCCATAACCTGTAAATATTTTCGACCAAATGGCTATATAAATCGATAACATGCAGAAAAAACTGCTTTACAGCGACAAAAAGCCACAACCCATTTTAACAATATTATTCCCATTCTATTGTTGCGGGCGGTTTGGAACTAATATCATATACAACCCTGTTTACTCCTTTTACTTTATTAATTATTTCATTTGATATTTTCATAAGGAAATCATAGGGGAGGTGTACCCAGTCGGCCGTCATGCCGTCAGTGCTTTCTACCGCCCTCAGGGCTACCACTTTTTCGTACGTACGCTCATCGCCCATTACCCCTACACTATTAACAGGCAGGAGTATTGCCCCCGCCTGCCACACTTTGTCATACAGCCCATGGTCTTTAAGCCCTTGTATAAATATATGGTCAACTTCCTGCAATATCCTTACCTTTTCAGGTGTAATATCCCCTAATATCCTTATGGAAAGCCCTGGTCCCGGGAAGGGGTGACGGCCTAAAAGTTCAGGGTCAATCCCCAGTGTTGCCCCTACCCTGCGTACTTCGTCTTTAAAAAGCATACGCAGCGGCTCTACCACCTGCAGCTTCATAAAATCAGGCAATCCTCCCACATTATGGTGTGATTTGATAGTGGCTGAAGGCCCTTTTACAGAAACCGATTCGATTACATCAGGATATATAGTACCCTGTGCCAGCCACTTTACATCGGTGATCTGGTGTGCTTCATCGTCGAATACTTCTATGAATACACGTCCAATAGTTTTACGCTTCGTTTCGGGGTCATCAATCCCTGCAAGCTGTGAGAGGAAACGGTCAGATGCATCAACACCTTTTACATTCAATCCCATGTCTTTATACTGGTGAAGCACGTTTTGGAATTCATCTTTCCTTAGCAGGCCATTGTTTACAAAAATGCAATACAGGTTGCTGCCTATAGCCCTGTTAAGTAATACTGCTGCTACGGTGGAGTCTACCCCGCCCGAAAGGCCCAGCACCACTTTATCGTTGCCCAGTCTTACCCTTAGTTCTTCTACAATATCTTCAACAAAAGAATTTGGGGTAAAGTTTTGGGGTACCTGGGCTATTTTAACTAAAAAATTTTCCAGCATTTGCTTACCATCACTAGAATGGTATACTTCCGGGTGGTATTGTATCGCATAGGTAATTTCGCCTTCAATTTTGTAGGCAGCATTCTCCACATCTTTAGTACTGGCCAGCCTTACAGCACCATCGGGCAGTTTTTTAATCGTGTCGCTGTGGCTCATCCACACCTGGCTGTTTAAGTTCACGCCCTCAAAAAAAGGCTCACCCTCTTTAATATAGGCCAGGTTGGCACGGCCATATTCGCGAATGTTGCTTGGCGCCACCTCGCCCCCGTTAAAATGGGCCAGGTACTGTGCACCGTAACAAACAGCCAGCAAAGGGAGCTTACCGCGGATTTGGGACAGGTCAGGATGCGGGGCATCTTCGGCACGTACCGAGAACGGGCTGCCTGAAAGTATTACCGCTTTATAAGATGATAAATCAGCCGGCGGGTTGTTGTAAGGGAAAATTTCGCAGAAGATGTTTAACTCGCGAACCCTTCTCGCAACGAGTTGTGTATATTGCGAGCCAAAGTCTAAAATAAGTACGTTGTGTTGCATGGGCAAAAATAAATGAAAAAAACGATTTTCCGATTACTGGATTACCAGTTTTTGGATTTAATCTGGAAATAGGCGAATTTGAGATAAACATAAAAATAGGCATACTCGAGCGACATTTTTATACAAAATTTTGAATAGCGGCGTTATCTTATTACTTTTACCAAATAAATGTAGACAAACATGCCCAATCCAGTACTTTCGCTCAGGAACGTTACAATATACCAGGATAATACCGCTATATTAAAAGAAGTGAACCTTGAGGTGAACCATGGCGAATTTTTGTATATCATTGGAAAAACGGGTTCCGGGAAGAGCAGCTTCATGAAAACGCTTTATGCTGACCTTAAACTGCGCGAAGGTGAAGGCATATTTGTTGAATATGACCTGGCGCGGCTTAAAGACAGGGATATACCTTATCTACGCAGAAAAATAGGTATTGTTTTCCAGGATTTTAAGCTCCTGCCTGACCGGAGCATAACTGACAATCTCCTTTTTGTGCTGAAAGCCACGGGCTGGAAAGACCAAAAGGATATGCTCGAAAAAATACATGAAGTGCTGGGCAAGGTTGGCGTCAATAACAGCTCCAACAAAATGCCGCACCAGCTTTCGGGTGGTGAGCAGCAAAGGGTGGCGGTAGCACGCGCCCTGCTTAATGATCCTGAAGTTATACTGGCTGACGAGCCTACCGGTAACCTGGACCCGCAAACCAGCGTTGAGGTAATGCAGCTGCTGCGCGAGATAAACCAGAACGGCAAAACTATAATTATGGCAACCCATGATTATGCCCTGCTGATGAAATTCCCTTCTAAAACATTGAAGGTTGAAGACGGTACTTTATTTGAAGTAGTGCAGCGAACCGTGTAAGCCTGAGCCTGAATAAATGCTGTCCGTACTTATACCTACTTATAATTTTAATGTTTATCCCTTAGCAGCGGCAATACAAAAGCAATGTGCGGGCAGTAATATTGCATTTGAAATTATTGTCATTGATGATGGCTCCGGATCTGCCTTAAATGCTGAAAATGATAAAATAAATTATCTCCACAGGTGCAGCTTCAGCGCTTTAAGCGCCAATATTGGCAGGAGCGCCATACGCAACTTGCTGGCATCGAAAGCTAACTACACGTGGATGCTTTTCCTGGATGCCGATACGCTGCCTGTTGATGAAAACCTGATAAAGAATTACCTGCCGCACATGGATAACCATGTTAAAGTGGTTTACGGAGGCATAAAATATAAAGAAAACAAACCCGAAACCATGCAACTGCTAAGGTGGGTATATGGTAACCGGCGCGAAGCCCTAGAAGCAGAGGAAAGGCAGCAACGGCCTTACCTGAGGCTACTGACCCTTAATTTTCTTGCACATAAAGATGTTTTTGAGAAAGTAAGGTTCAATGAAAATATACCCAATGTAAGGCATGAGGACACTTTATTTTCTTACGATTTAATGGTGGCAGGCTTACCAGTAGAGCATATTGATAATAACGTATATCACTTAGGGCTTGATAACAGCATACAGTTCATTAGAAAATCTGAAGAAGCAATTGCCGGACTTAAATTTTTACTACAGGAAGGTTTATTGCCCGATGATTATGTAGGCATGGGGAGGTTATATGCCCGTCTCAGGAAAGCAGGGCTGGCTGCTACCGTTTCATTTATATTCGTTGCAACCCGGAAAGCGATGCTAAAAAATCTTCTGGGCAGCCATCCGTCGCTGAAACTGTTTGATTTCTACCGGATAGGCTATATGTGCAGTTTACCGGCCAGCCAATGAAGTAAAAAGTTTATTCCAACGTGCCACGCTAGCGGCTTTGCTATACCTATCTTTTATTTCCGACGCTTTAGAGCCAAGGTAATGCCGCAGGTTTTCATTTTCTATTATTTCCAGAACAGCTTTTATATATAATTCAAGGTTGCCCTCAGGTACGAGTAACCCGTTTTGCCTGTCAACTATTATATCAGCCGGGCCCACAGGGCAGTCAAATGCTACACAAGGGACGCCGCAGGCCATTGCTTCGAGCAATACCATCCCAAAACCCTCTGAGTAAGAAGCTACAAGGCACACCGAAGCAGTAATGTATGCCTTATGGATATCAGGCCGCGGCTCATGAAAAACTACATGATTGCTGATCCCAAGCCGGTTTGCCATTTCCCTCAGGTCATAATCGGGATTTTCTTCTCCGTAAATTTCCAAAACCCATTCCGGATATTTTTCGGTAACGCTTTTCCAGGCAAGTAATAGCCTGTCATATCCTTTTTCGGGTACATGCCTGCCTACGGCTATGGCTTTTTTTGCCATGAGTGAACTTTTGCCTGTCTCATTAAACCACAGATAATTAGGAATAATGTCCGCATTGCTGCAATTCCATTCTTTCCGGGCAGATGGCGATAAAACCACCAAGCGGTCATACCTGGACACAGAGACATCCATGAACCTGTAGAGCATGGCCCGAAGAAAATAAGGCCTGATGAAAGCCAGCCAGATATTTTTGGAACCATGCATTTCGTAAACGAGTTTATACCTGCGTGGGGTAAAATAAGGCAGCAGGAAACTTTTGATTCCATTGTCGCACATAATCAGGATGTCGGGCCGGAAAGCTTTTATGTGCTTTAAAAGTAGTTTTTTATATGAAAAAAAATAATTTAATCCTTTTTTGGGTCGGATAATGGCAAGGCCTACCTGCGGCAAAAGCGGGTAAAGGGAAGGTTCGGAAGAAGGGTTTGTACACAGGACAGCAACCTCATACCCCATGGAGGCAAATGTATTAGCTTTGTCCACAAGGACACGCTGCAAGCCTCCTGCCCCATTTATTGTTGTCGTAATATACAGAAGTTTCACTCTCCGGAATTTCTTTTATATTCTCTAAAGTCTTTGATATTTCGTATATAATCATTTTCCGAAAAAATATCAGACGACACTACCAGGCATACTGCACCGGCAGAAAAATGTTTCAGTTCGCGCCATATTCCCTGCACAATCAAAAGCCCCTTTCCGGGATTGTTGAGGGTATATGTATGTTTTTGTAAACCATCATTTACTACAACGTCAAAACTGCCGCTCAATGCCACCAGGAGCTCCTGCTGGGCTATGTGTGCATGACCCCCGCGCCGTGCGTTGCTGGGAATATCGTAAAGGTAATAAACCCTATTAATTTGAAAAGGGATTGTGCTGCCCTCTATGACTGATAAATTTCCACGCCTGTCGTTAATACGGGGCAGTTCAATAATGCGGACATCATGTATTGTCGTGTTTTCCATTTACAGAAGAAAAGTTTTTGTGGCCGCGTGTAGCATGCTTCCAAAGGTTATAAACTTGAGAGAGTGTGATTTTTTGTTGTTTACAGTCAAAAAAAAGCTTTATAAATATCCAATAAAAATATCGTTTGCCAAAAATAGCAGAATACACTGCTCCTAAGGTAAAATATTTTTTTATAACGTCCATAGTTTCAGACCCGGCATTATCCGGATGGATATTTATGACACCCGGGAACATCACTAGTTGGTGTTTTTTTTGCTGCAACTGATGCACAAAAACAGCTTCTTCACCTAACGGATAATCAGTCCCTAAGCCAAACCGGGTATCAAACCGCAGCCCGGCCATTTTAGCCTTTTGATGGTTTAGCGCCATTTCTACAGACATAATGCCCAGTTTTTGAAAAGTAGAAATTGCGGAATACCCCATCTTTGTATATTTTTTAAACAACTTCCCCTGCCCGTTTAATGTCCTGAAAGTAATAAGCGTGGCGCCAGGATATTCAGAAAAAGCACCGGACACTGTCTCTGTGAAGTCATCACAATATACTATATCATCATCTGCAATGAGCAAAATTTTGCCTTTTGCGTGTTGCAGGGCAAGGTTACGGCTCCTCGAGAGGCCTTTTTCAAAAGAGTTGACTACCCTTATTTGCGGGTTATCAGCTTTGAGGAGTTTATCGGGCGTGGTTTGGTTTATGATAAGTATAGAAAAATCATATACTTCCGCAAAGGGGAACATCGGCTTTAAAAAATCGAGTGTAGTGCGGTGCATGGTAGCAACCAGTACCTCGATATCAGATTTTTTAAAAATTTCGGCCAATTATCATATATTTACGCAAATATACTATTTCTGGCAAAGGATGAAAATACTTTTAGTGGGCGAATACAGCAGGCTGCACAATTCACTGAAGGAAGGGCTGCAGGCCCTGGGTCATGAGGCCGTCATAGTAGCTACCGGCGACAACTTCAAGAACTATGATGTGGATTATTCCATAGCTCCGCTGTTTTTTACCAAATACCTCCTGCCCCGCAAGTGTAAAAACGCTTTTTACCTGCTTACAGGCATTGACCTTGAAAAAACAGAAAAAGGATTGCGGTTTTACTTTCTGCTGCCAAAGTTAAAAGGATTTGACCATGTACAGTTAATCAATTCTGATGCGCTGGAAACCCATCCCCGCTTTGAAAAATGGCTGTACCAAAAACTGCTGCGGCAAAATAAAAAAATGAGCCTGCTGGTATGCGGTGATGAAACCCCTGTTATTGATTACCTGCTTAAAAATGAGCTGCAGCCCAATATTCTTACCCCCTTTTTTGAAAATCCTACATTAAAAAACACCTACAAGTACCCGCTCAAGTACACCAAAAGGAATTACAGGAGGCTGTTTGATTATGTCAAGGCAAACGCTTCAGTATTGGTTACCTCTGACCTTGACTATAAAATCCCTATGGAACGCATGGGGTACGAGGTAACACACATCCCTAACCCCATAAATACAGAAAAGATACGTGCCACTGCGGTTTCACAACGGGGCAAAATAGTAATATTCCTTGGCATTAACAGGCTGAGCTATATCAAAAAAGGCATTCCTTATTTTGAAGAAGCGCTGGAAATTGTAAAGGAAAAGTACCCTGATAAGGTAAAGGTCATTATTGCTGAAAATACGCCCTACGCCCGGTATAAAAAACTTTATGAAGAAGCGCATATACTGCTGGATTATACTTATGGATTGGACCAGGGATATAACGCACTGGAGGCCATGGCGGCAGGTAAAGTGGTTTTTACCGGTGCGGGCGCTGAATTTATGGCGTATTATGGCTTAAATGACCGTGTGGCCATACATGCCGTGCCTGATGCTCAGGCTATAGCCAATGATCTGGGCGCTCTTATTGATAATCCTGAGGAGATTGTGGCCATAAGCCAAAGGGCAAGAGCTTTTATTGAAAAAGAACATCACTATATCGCTATAGCTCAGCAGTATCTTGAGGCGTGGCAAATATAAAAAGCCGGTTTTAAACCGGCTTTAAATTATTTTTTAACAAACTTTATTGTCTCAGAATAAGTATCTGACGACAATTTTACCAGATAAATACCTGGTGCAATACCCGGAAGGCTTATACTAAATGAAGCGCCAGTTGCTTTATTTTCATAAATTAGCTTCCCTGATATATCAAAAACTTGGATATTTACGCTATTATGTTTATTAGCCAAAGTTATATTGAATATTCCATTGTTAGGATTCGGAAAAAGCTTTGTTTCAGCTATTGCATTTACATTCTTACTTACTTTCTCCTTTTCCCTGGCAGCAATTCTGCTGGTATTGCTGCATCCAATATCAAGATTCGCATCAATTTTTAAATCAATAAAACCCTCAGCATTTGGTGCCAAATCACTTCCTGGCAAAACATCAACAATATTCCGAGCGGTGAAATCTGCAGTGCATTTATCTTTAAATACCACATTTTGAATTGACAGCCTATTATTAATCCTATTTAATTCGAAGTTGAACCTATAAAAAATATGATTATCTATTACTGCACTACCTGTAGGGCTTATCATTTCAGCGACAAATTCAACAGCATCACCTGTTTCAAGTTTACCCGCACCAACTATACCGTAAAAATTTTGATTTATAGGCATGTGTTCTACATCTTTTGTAGTTAGCTGTAAAATATCTTCAACTTCTTTATAATTCAGACACTGATCAACTGAAACCATCAAGCCCACTGTACCTGTTACAAGAGGAGCCGCAGAGGAGGTTCCAGATCCATAAACTTCTGTAAGATTATGACTATACCAAGGCGCCTGAAAAATTTTGTAACTAGGAGCTAAAATATCAACATGCTTATTAAGAGTATGCATCCACACTAAACCATTTGTGTTTGTAGGTGATTGGTAATAGCCATTATGTGTGACTCCTATAGGATTTTGGATATCTGTACCATCTACCACAGGTGATACTGAATCTTCAATATTGACATAGTTTGGAAACCAATCAGATGTACAACAATAAGCACCTGTATCCGTCATTTGAGAATATGTATGATTGATTCCAGATACAGAAATTACCTTATCATAACTAGCCGGATAACCATATTGTATACCTGTATAATACCCACCTCCTGCCCCAGAATGATTAGAATTTGTTGTTGCAAAAGAAGTTCTGTTACCAGCACCAGCAACCATTACAACATTATAATCTTCGGTTATTTCATCAATAATCCATTGTTCCGCTGTATATCCCTCGGATACCAACATTATAGCCCAACTCATATTAATAACCTTAACACCTGATTGTGCTAATTGTAAAAGCATGTTGTAAGATTGGCCCTGATGATTATAAAAGTATGTATAAGAATTTGCAACAATACTACAATCATAACAAACTCCTACAGTACCTGCACCATTATTTCCTTGGGCAGCAGCTAAACTTGCTGTAGAAGTACCATGCCAACTACCTGTATTATTCACATCAAAATAAGCAGGATTAGTATAAATATTTCTTAAAGGAAATAACCTTTGTGTTTTCAATTGCAAATCAACGTCTGTAGTGTCAATATTACTGTCAGAAATCCCAATCTTTATTTGATTTGACCCTGTAGTTATATCCCATGCTTTAGGCGCGTTAATATAATCTAAATCTTTTCTACTGGCGTTTGCTCCTAAATTTATGACAGGACTTGTGGAACCATAATCGTTTGGATAAGAATTTAATAACTCGATTTTATTTCCCGTAGTTTCCTCAAATATTAAATATTTGTCAAACTTTTTTTTCATGTCTTGAAGAAGACTACTATTATAGCTTACGACACTAAATACGTTGAGGGTATTTATACGTTTTGATGCTGGAAATGATTGCTCAAATTGCAGGATTTCATATTTAGAAAAAAAATCTTTTTCTTCTAAATTAGTACCACTATAAATTAACTTATTACCTACTTGTTCAAATTTCGGTGCATTAGAATAGCTATTTATGTGGACATAGAACGAATAAATTGGCCTTTCCTGTTTCTGACTATATGCCGATAAGAAAAATAAGCTGTAGAAAATTAATAAGCTCTTTTTCATTTTATTTTTTATTAAGTTGCTCTTTTAATATTTTTAGCTCTTTATTAAGCTCTATAGTATATAAAGTTAGTTCTTCAATCTTTTGTAGCAGCAACTTATTCATTTCACCTAATTCAATACCTTTTGCTTCAACCTCTTTAGCTGAAGGTATGTCTTTTAAATGCCCTTTTTCTTTTATATGTTGTTCCACTTCCTCAAGTGTGGGTAACTCATAGTCATCTTCAAATACATAATCTGCCCAAGTTGTATAAACTTTTACCCGATACGCTCTTATATTTCCATTTACAGATAATCTATAATTATCAGAACCATCCGTGAAAGATGATGTACCAATACCGATGTTTGAATCTGTTAGAACATTTCCTTCAATCATTGAACTACCTCTAACTACAAATTTATGCTCAGGTAAATAATTAGCCCAACCTCCAACAACAATTCTGGAGTTTGTTTTTGGTAAATCAATAGTAACAGAACTGTTACCATCATCTGTAACTCTAAAGTTTATTTCCTGATTTTTATCAAATAATCTAAAATATCCACCACTACCCTGCTCTGCATTAAATGCAAACCTATTTTTTGCACTTCTATCAGCTATTGTAAAAAAAACTTCTGGGGTAGGATTATAGTTTGAAGAAGGAAAATCAAAAAAATTTAGTAATCGAGCTTGTGAAGGCACATCTATAACCATTCCACCTGTTAAAACCTGACATTTCAAGTTTCTATCCTCCCAAGAAGTAAAGGTCTGTCCATTTGATAATGAATTTGATAATTTAGCGCTACTCGCCCTTATACTTCCATTAACATCTAATTTTTCTGAAGGAGAAGAAGTATTTATACCTACATTACCATTTGAGCCATTAATAAAAACAGAACCCGTTGTAGGTTTAAACGTCAGATGTTTTCCATTCATTGTTACAGTCCTTGTCGCTGAAAGGGTTCCATCACCTGTGTAAATTGTAGTTTGTGCATTTGAAAATTGCAGAAATAATAAAAAAAATCCTGCTGAAAATAAATTTTTCATAGTAAAATGATTAATTGGTTTATATCACAAAACTATTGAAAATGAAATATATTAAACTTATTTTTGTAATATTTTATGAAAAAATTAACAAAATATCTATGAAATAACTTAAAACTCATAATTTAATTATCAGCCATTTAAGAAGTAACTCTTTCTCTCTTTCCCAATCACGTGAAATATTATTTTTAAGAAGAGCGGCGGGTACACCACCGATTAAAATGTTTTGTCCTAATGAAACATAATTTTTATTACATACACTATTTGATGCAACAGAACAATAATCAGGCGTTACAGTATCTTTCATGATTGAAACCCTGTTTCCAATATAATTAAAGCTACCTATATGTACAGGGCCTTTGATTGAATATTTCTCACCAGTCAGCGTATTTATCATGGTGTGAAAGTTCGTATCCAATATTTGCGATTCAGAACCAATACGGGCATAATCTCCTAAAATAACTTTATAGGTACATATTATCTTACCCGATGATGCCATAGATGACATATGCCCAAATTCAGCAACAGCATCAGGTGCCACATACACAAAGTAATCTTTCCCGAATTGTACATGCCCATTAAATATTATTGTTCCCTCGATTGCTAATTCTGCATAACCTTTATGTACAGTAGTTTTTTCGTACGGCTGGCCAAAGCCTATCATCCCTCTTTTTAATGGAGCATTGATTATAATCCTGCCGTTTATGTTTTGAAACTTAACAGGCCCGTAAAAAAAAACCGGTAATTTCAAAGCTGTTAAAAAATTAAATTTTTTAAAATTGAAATATAAAGTTTTCAGCCAGTTTACTTTACGGTAAAATTTTAATTTATGGTAAAGGGTTCTCATTTGTTTTTCTTTTTTAATAAATCCTTCAACATGCTTTTTATAAATATTAGTTTGTCAATTTCTTTATAGGAATATACAATTGACACAAGTAAAAGAATTAAAAAAATTATATGTTTAGCACTTCCAAAATACATTCTGCTAATAACAATACCAAGTAAACATAGCATAAAACCTGAAATAAACACCTTAACAAAATTACTACCAAAGCTAATCCTGTACCTTAAACAGCTAATAAGGCCTATAATTATCAAATGAGAAGCATAGTATATGAATAAAGCTATTCCTAAACCTTCAAGGGAGCCGTAATAAAAACCTGTAATACAAAATAGGATATAAACTGAGTTGAAAAAAACAGCTGTTCTGATAAAAACTTTAGAATCACCTTTTGCAATAATCACATAGCCCATTGTAAAGGAAACAGCTTTAAAAAACATTGCTGCTACTGCCCATGAAAGCATTGGAATTACTTCGTTAAACTTTGCTGAGAGCAGAACTTTTACAACCAGAGGTGAGTATCCAAGAAAAAAAATAATTATTGGTATAATTGCCAGCATAGCAATTATTGCCTGCTGGTTAACCGCTTTATTTATTAAGTAATTATCCTTGCTTATAGAGGCAAGACGTGGAAAATATTCTGCACTCATAGCAGTAAATAAAATCCCTACATAAGAGTTAACCATAGCCATTCCGATTGTAAACAGACCAACTGTACTCACTGAAGACATGTTGCTTATAAATATCTGTATTACAAAATTTGAAAATACAGGCAGAAAGCTACTTAATGCTAATAAAGATCCTAAATGCAATATTTCTCGCCCATGCGCTAATGTTTCATTAAAACTTATTCTTGTATATGCAATGTTTAATTTTTTATAAAAAAAAACTGAAATTAATAAATTAAATAGTGCTGTAATTATAATAGCCGGAACTATAGCATCAATACCTAAGAAATAATATAATGGAAGTGTGAGCAACAATCCGCCGATATTGCCATACAAATTTGTTTTAGCCAAATACTTAAACCTATTCATACCCTGCATAATTGCGGTATGTGAAAAGGTAAGTTGCTGCATTATTATTGAAACTGAAATACAGATTATAGGGACTGTCATTCCTGTATTTTTAAAAGTCCAGATACTTAAATATTTAGAAAAAAAAATTGCTGTTAATGCCCCGGCAATTCCTGTAGCAATGGCGAGCTTAATTACCGCAGAGGCTTTAACCTGTAATATACGGGGTGAATCATTGGATATCTCTGCTATATGTTTAACACTACTTATTTCCATGCCAAAACCAGTTGCCATTCTTACCATATCTATAGTAGAATTAAGAAGGCCGAAAATACCATAACCCATTGGGCCAATGAAAATTGCAAGACACTTTGAACGTATTAGAGCAATTACAATATTGGCAATTTGAACCATGCCAAATAATGATCCTGATTTAATTATATTTCTATATGCAGTAGTTTCAGACATTGTTAAAAAAGCACCTTATCCAGCAATTTATAATTTTTAGTTTCTACCTCATAAAAATCCTGGGTTACGGTACGTGCTCCAAAACTTTCTTTCCAAAATACTAAATTTTCATTCAGCTTTTTACCATGTTCAAGGTTCGAAGGCCCAAAATCAAAGTATCTTTTATCTCTAAAGATTTCTGTTATAAAATAGTGATACAGATAATCAAGGCTTCCGAGTTTATTTTTATCAGCGTTACCTGATATATATTGCGGGTGTGCTACCATATCAGTTACAAAAATTGTTGTACCCGCTACTATTTTGCCCTCATGATAAAGGTTAAACTGGCGTATGTTTTCGGGAAATCTTGAATGTAGCAATGTAATCTCACCTGCCGAATGTACCGGCATTACGCCATGTTTATTCTTCAGGTTTGGTATAAGCACAGTATTCCAGAACAAGTCAAACTCAGGCTCCTCTACTATTTTAAGGTTATTTTTTATTCCCCTGTTTATGCATTGTTTCCTGTCTTTAGAAAATGTAGTTCCCGTGGTTGGGTCATATACGCTGAGGCTATCCTTTTTTATTAAAGCAGCGCCTGCAACAAACAAGGCATAGTCAATTTCCTGTGCGGGAATTTTATGGTATATAGGAGGTATGATCTTCACATATAACTTTAAAAAACCTGCATCATGCAAATATTTTAGTAAAGCCCGTAATATCCTTATTACTTGTGCAAGTTTAACTTTATCATTATAAACAAGCCCCCCATAAGTAAGCCCGCCATGCGAATGCACCTCATCACCCACTTTATTAGCGGGCAATACGGCCAGGAGTTTCGCACCTTCAAAAATTAATAAGGAAAAATCTTCAAACCGGTCGGAATGATATTCCATAAAATCCCGGTGAAAAAGGAAAGTACCGTTTTTTGATGCTTCCACAAAAGCATTCCACTGGCTGTAATATTCAGGTGAGTATTTAACTATGCTATACATTAATTGCTGCCGATACAGGAAGTAAAAGTAACAAAAATAATATAGTTTGCCGTTTTACATCTATATGTGGTAAAACCCGTTCATATTTTTTATTATTTTTAAAAAAAATTATCGCCGTGAAATACATAATGCCACTACTGGTGCTTATTTTTTTAGGGCCTGCCTGCCATGCCCAGGTTGACATAAGCTTATATCAACAGTTCAACGGGCGGTATGATTTTACCTTTGTAGGGAATACACTTAACCCTACCGAAAATAATATTATTAACACCTGTACCATAAATACGTCATCATCGGCAAACCTTAACCTTGGCCCGGGCGATACCATAATAGCCGCATACCTTTACTGGGCAGGCTCAGGATCGGGTGTTGATACTATTAAGCTAAACGGGCAGGATATTTCAGCAACACGGGGATTTTTGGTGACTAATACTACTGATGTTGCAAGGGTGTATTTCAGCAACTTTGCCGATGTTACCCAACAGGTACAGGCTACCGGTAATGGTACCTATACGGTATCGGATTTTGATTTAAACCCTGTTATTTCACAAGTACCGCGTATCTATTGCAATAACAGCACTAATTTTGGGGGATGGGCCATTATTGTAATTTATAAAAATGACAATTTTCCGCTTAACCAGATTAATTTATATGACGGGCTGGAATTTGTACCTAATTCGGTAGATATAACCTTATCAAGCCTTAATGTTATAGACAACATCGGTGCTAAAATCGGGTTTTTAGCATGGGAAGGCGATGCCAACCTGGCTATTAATGAGCGGCTCAAAATCAACGGCAACTCGTTGCAAAACCCTCCCCTCAATCCCTTAACCAATGCTTTTAATGGCACCAACAGTATCACGGGTTCAAATACGTTATACAACATGGATCTTGATGTATATGATATACAAGGCTTTATAAATATCGGTAGCCTGAGCGCGGAAATAACTTTAGAATCAGGGCAGGACTTTGTGATGATCAATACCATCCTTACTAAACTAAACAGCCAGCTGCCAGACGCTACGGTGACTGTAAACAATGTGGGGCAGCAGTGCGGTTCAGGCCAGGTACAGCTTAATTATACCGTGTTTAATGTAAACAGTACCGATGTACTTCCCGCCGGCACGGCGGTATCCGTCTATGTTGACGGTATTTTTATTACTCATTTCACCACTACAGCCCCATTGCCTGTAGGCGGGAGCGAGAGTGGCTCAATAACTATAACTTTGCCGGAGAACACGGAGGATAACTTTGAAGTGAAGCTAATTGCCGATAACCTTAACGGTGTGGCCAGTATAAAAGAAACCGATGAAACCAATAATACCTACACCCTGAATTTGTCAAAATTAATCGTGCCCACGCTGCCCCCTATACCGCCGCTCCTGTCATGCAACGAAGGTTTCGGGGCGGGTACATTTGATTTTTCAGGATATTCTGAAAGCCTGAAAAACAACCCGGAAGACAGTGTTACCTTTTATGAAAATACGGCAGATGCCACCCAGGGAGCAAATCCAATTCTGGATCCATCAAACTATAGGGCAACCTCAAGCCCCAAAGAAATCTTGGTACGGCTGGAAGCGGAAAACGGCTGCTATGCCATCGGCTCCTTCCTGCTGAATACAAGGCTTTGCCCGCCGGAAACATACAACTATGTAACCCCGAACGGAGACGGGCTTAACGATACTTTTTTTGTAAAAGGCCTGCGCAATATTTTCCTGAATTTTAAAATGAGCATTTATAACCGATGGGGCAACCTGGTATGGACAGGAAACAATGCTACCCAGGATTGGGATGGTATAGCCAATGAGGAAAAAGTGGGCCCTGCTGATGCTAATGTGCCCTCAGGAACCTACTATTTTGTATTGGAACTTAACGAGCCTGATTATCCTAAGCCTATAGTGGGATGGGTGTATGTAACGAAATAAAACTATGCAGGTAAAAGATTTAAATATTGAAAAAGAGATACTGCCATTTTTTGACTTTACCTGGAATGAGGATGCAAGGATAAAAGTAAAAAAATTTATACTCACACCTTTAAATACAAAAGATGCCATAATAACAAGGCAGAAAATTGTAAAAGGCTTCCTTACTAATATCAGCTTGTATACATCGTACTCCTACTCAAGGATAGATTATCGTGAAGTATCACAATTCATGTCAGGATATACTGATAAAGAATACCTTCCAAAAAGGCTATCTACGCTGTTGCTGCTAAATAAAAAACGATACTATCTGTACCGCAGCCGTTGTGTACAGGTAATACTTTTGTACCACAGGCTGCATAACCCTATACATCAAAAACCTTACTATTGCTGCATTCCCTGAAACTTATAAAGATGATATAAAAAAACTGGATGATTTTTTTAATTTCCTGAGGCTTGACTATTTTGAAGCGCTAATCTGGTCAGGCGGATTTAAAATTAAGGCAATAGTAGCGTTTATAAAACTTGTATCAGTACACTACAATGAGGGCAGGATTAAAGTATTTGAGGATGCTTATACAACTTTTGAAGCTTATATCTCTATCAGCCTGGGTACTTATAAAAACAAATTTACTTTTCCAGATATTACTGATAATGTACTGCATTTAAAGGATTTTTACCATCCGCTGCTAAAGGAGCCGGTTAAAAACTGTTTTAATCCTGAAGCCAATGTTACATTACTAACCGGACCTAACATGTCAGGTAAATCAACACTTCTAAAAGCTTTGGGAATTTGTGTTTATCTTGCCAATGCAGGCTTTCCTGTCCCGGCAGCAGAAGCAGCCATACCAAAATATGACAGCATTTTTGTATTTATAAATCTTAATGATGATTTACAAAGCGGCTACAGTCATTTTATGACGGAAGTCATTAATCTAAAACAAGTTGTGACTACTGCAAAATCATCAAGATGCTTTGCTGTATTTGATGAGCTTTTCAGGGGAACCAATATAGAAGATGCTTTCGAAATAAGTGAGACAACACTGAAAGGATTGCTAAACTATAAAAATAGTATGTTTTTAGTTTCAAGCCACCTGCACCAGTTGGTTACTATCCCACAGATAACAGCCGGGCAGATAGCATGCCATTACCTTGATTGCAGTTTAAAGGATAATAATCCCGCTTTTACTTATCAACTTAAAGAAGGCTGGACTGACATTAAGATTGGAAAGGTATTGTTTGAAAAGGAAGGATTAAATGAAATTCTTGCCGCTGAGTAGTATTCGATTTCTATTCGTTCAAATAGAGTATTATTATTTCTCCAATGGTGGCAAGGACCATTTAAACACTACAGCCATAAGCCTGATGATAATAATGAGCAATGAGGTTACAAGGTAAAGCAGGTCTTCGGGAAAACCCAGCCGGCGTAATATAAAAAATACAATCCCACCGAATATACAAATAGTAGCGTAAATTTCTTTTCGGAATATAACAGGTATCTCATTACACAATATATCACGGATGACCCCGCCAAAACAGGCTGTCATGGTACCAAGGGCTACGCAGATAACCGGGTCGAGCCCCACAATAAGACCACGCCTTATGCCTATAAGGGTAAATACTCCCAGGCCTATGGTATCGAACAGGAATAAAGATGTACGGAGTTTATCTAGCTTTTTCCTGAAAATTAGTGCCACAAAAAAGCCAAAAATGATGATATAAACATAGTTGAGGTCCTGCATCCAGCCAACAGGCGTCCGCCCAATAAGTACATCGCGCAGGGTACCCCCTCCCACTGCCGTAACAAAAGCGATGACAAATACCCCAAAGGGGTCCATGCGCTTATTCATGGCAGTAAGCATGCCCGATATGGCAAAGGCCATAGTACCCAGTATGTCAATAATGTACAGCATTACATACTGCGGGTGTAGTAATTATAATCATTAATAACGGTATCAACAAAGGCAGTGGCGTTGGCCGATACGGATTTAATGCCTGTAACTTTTTCTATCTTCGCCTGGAGCTTTGCTATCATCTCAAAGTCAGCCTGCCTTAGGCTTGTTTCATAGGTTTCCTTTATAATCCGCATATCATTATCCGTAAGTTTTATAACAAGCGGATATACCGGCACATAATTATGGTCAATCTCCTTCAGTATGGTATGGTCAATAGATATATTGTTTTTAAGTGTAATTATGGCGGTACCGGCAGCAATATCGCCCAGTCGCTGGGTCTTGTTGTTTACCAGCATGGCAATGAGCCCCACAAAGCTAAGCGGCGGTGTCACCTCAATGATCCGGAACATCCACCGGATGACATAATCGCTGAAACCGGCCTGGTAGCCGTCAATTTTTATCACTTTTATCTTCATTATCTTTTTGCCTACCGTCTGACCCTCGAAAAAATTTTCCTGCCAGAGTGCATAAAACAGTACAGGCAAAGAGATAAAACCCTGTATGGCAAACTGTGACCAGTCATCCAGCCTTTCTACATAGCTGCTAAGGCCGAATACACTCATTATCAGGTAATATATAGTAAAATAATAAGCTGTAATGATAAGAAGGTCTACAAGGTAAGCAAGTATCCGGTCCCCTACTGACGCTGTGTTAAAATTTATCGTAACATTTTGGGTAGTAGTTATAGAAAGTTCTGACATATTTTATATTTTAGCCTCTGTATGAGAGAAGTTGCATTTATTAAGCAAAATAAAGAAAAATGGCTTGAATTTGAGCAGGCTATTTTTGGTAAAGCAAAAAAAAATCCTGATGAGCTGGCAAGCCTGTACATCCACCTGGTGAACGACCTCTCGTACGCTCAAAGCTACTACCCGAAAAGCAAAACAGTTGTTTATCTTAACTATCTGGCTGCGACTACCTATCAAAAAATATATAAAACGAAACGTGAGGAAACTAACAGGCTGGTGTATCTCTTTAAAACCGAAGTGCCCCTTATAATGTACCGCTACCGCAGGTACATGCTTTACGCTTTTGTGCTGTTCTTTGTCTTTACGGCAATAGGTGTACTGTCGGCTTCAAAAGATACCGACTTTGCAAGGCTTATCATGGGTGATCATTACGTTAATATGACCCTTGAGAATATTGAAAAAGGCAACCCCGTAGCTGTTTACAAAAGCGGCAGCAACTGGGGCAGCGCTTTTGCCATAACCCTTAACAACCTCAGGGTAGGCATACTTTCCTTTATACTTGGTATTACAGGTGGTATAGGCACGGCATGGGTGCTCATGCAAAATGCCATAATGCTTGGCTCGTTCCAGTATTTTTTTTATGAAAAAGACGTTTTTTGGGAAAGCGTACGCGGTATATGGATACACGGCAGTATGGAAATATTTGCCATGGTTATTGAGGCCGGTGCGGGGCTGATACTTGGAGCTTCTATCCTGTTCCCAAAAACATTTTCAAGGATGGCCTCATTTAAACAGGGCCTGAAAAACAGCCTGAAAATAGTGCTCAGCACCATGCCTTTTACAATTGCCTCGGGTATACTTGAAGGATTTGTAACCCGCTACTCTCCTGACATGCCTGTTGTATTAAACCTTTTTATTATATTTTCTACATTATCATTAATTGCCTGGTACTACCTTGTGTACCCTTATAAGGTAAATAAAAAAACTAAAGATGTTCAAGCTATTTAAAACACGTAATTTCAGCGATATTTTCAACGATACCTTCGGCTTCATAAAAATCACCGGTAAAAACTATTTTAAGAACTATGTCCTTGTAAACAGCCCGTTCCTGCTTGTACTTATAGTGCTTGGCTACTTTACGGGAAAAGTATTTTTTGACGCCGCCCTTTCAGGTTTCGGCACTGCAGGTTCACAACGTATCATCGAAGATTTTTTCAGCAACAACCTCACGTTCTTTATTACATCAATTATAGGTATAGGGCTGCTGTTCATCATAATTGCCATGATAAACTACAGCTACCCCGTTATTTACATGAGGCTGTATGAAGACAATAATGAACCTACAACAACCCAGATAGTACAGGAGCTCAAAAAAAGCATTAGCAAAATAATACTTTTCGCCCTGCTTTGGTTTATCAGCTTCCTGCCTGTATTTATACTGGTAGGTTTTGTATGTGTGTTCTTATTTGTGCTTATTATCGGGATTCCTTTTGCTTTTATCATACTGGCAGCGGTTTTCAGCTGGATGACTTTATCATTCTACCATTACCTCAATTCTGGCGAAGGCTATTTTACATCTTTTGGTAAAGGGCTGACCATAGTTTCATCAAAATTCTGGACCCATGCAGGCTCAACGGTTATATTTGCCATCATCATATACATAGTGCAGCTGGTAATATCGCTGATCCCGCATATTTTTGGCATGGCCTCAATCTTCACTGACACCGAAGGCCAGACACAGGAGGAAGTACTTTCATTTATGGGCATTGTAGCGCTGATAACCTTTATTATTACAACTATAAGCAATTATGTACTGGGTAACCTTATTTACATCAACCAGGGCATGATATACTACAGTTACCGGGAAGAAAATGAGAATCATTCTGCCAAATCAGAAATTGACCTAATAGGCAGCGACAGTGAATAAGCTACCCGTTTACATATTGCTATTTTTTGCCCCGGCGTTAATTACCGCACAGGACAGCGGAAATATGATTATTGATGCCGACACTACTGCCACAGTAAATTTCCTCACTGAAGACAAGTCGGCCAACGCCACTGTACCTTCAGATACTCTGGTTGCTTATACCCCGAAGAGGTTCGAAAGCGGCTTTAAAACCAAATATAAAGGAGAGGAATTTATTTACGAACTGAAACCACAGGCTAAAACGAACTGGCAACGCTTCCTGGATTGGCTCAGTAAAGTATTAAACGATATTTTTTCATTTGGCAATAGTGCCACCAATACCCCCGCCTATGCCATTATTGTAAGGATATTGCTGGGGCTTTTGCTGCTTTTTGTAGTTTACCTGATAGTAAAAGCTATTGTAAACAAAGAAGGCAGCTTCAGGATATTTGGCAGATCGGGCAAAAAGATATCTGTACAAAATGTAACAGAAGGAGACATCCACCAGATGGATTTCAGGCAGCTGATAGAGAGCACAAAACAAAAACAGGACTACCGCCTCGGCGTTCGGTATTATTACCTTTGGCTGCTTAAAAAACTCTCTAACCGCGAAATTATCGACTGGCACTGGGACAAGACCAATACTGACTACCGGTATGAAATAAAGGATGCGGGGCTCAGGAAAGATTTTGAGTATCTTTCATACCTGTACGATTACAGCTGGTACGGCGAGTTCCCTATTAATGAACTGGCTTTCGGCAAGGCTGAAAAAGCATTTTTAAAAACTATTAATACGCTGTAGTATGAACCGGAAGCTAATATTTTACATAGTACTCCTGGGCATGATTGTAGGGCTTATTATTTTTATTGATGCCAGCAAGCCAAAACCCATAAACTGGACACCCACCTACCTGCCAAAAGATAAGTACCCCCTGGGGCTTTATGTACTGGACAGGGAACTGAAGGGGCTGACCGGCAATAATATTAAGCGTATAACCGTAACACCTTATGAGTTTCTTGACGAACAGTATGACCATAGTACAAGCAACTATAAAATAAGCGGAACGTTCCTGCACATCAATGAATCGGCTAACCTTGACAAAGAATCTGTTAAGGAACTGCTGTATTTCGCTGAGCATGGAAACACAGTTCTGCTCAGCATGAAAGATTTCCCCGAGGAACTGCTCGATACGCTGCAGGTGACTGTAAACATGGAATTTGCCAGGATTGATTCCATTCCCATGTACATTACTGCTGATGGTGCTGCCAGGCAAAAGTACTACTTTAATGAGGGTATGGGCTTTACCTATTTTGACAGCATTAATAACCAATATGCCAAAACCCTGGGCTACCAGGAAGTAAATAAACAACAGCGGGCTAACTTTATCAAGGCGCCTTTCGGCAATGGCAGTTTCCTGCTCCACACCCAGCCCGCGGTGTTCAGTAATTTCCATCTGCTAAAAGGCAACCATTACCAGTACACCGAAAAATTACTGTCATATATAAAGCCGGGGACTATATACTGGTACAGTGAAAAGATTACCGGTGTATCTTCGTCTCCCCTGCGCTACATCATTAAGCAGCCCGGACTTAAGTGGGCCTTATATTTCGGTCTTATAGGGCTGGTAATATTTATATTCTTTAATGCCAAAAGGAAGCAGCGCATTGTACCCGAAATACCCCCGGTGCGCAACACTACAGTTGATTTTACTAAAACCATAGGCAACCTGTACTACCAGGAAGGCAACCACCACACTATTATTGACAAAAAGATTATTTATTTCCTTGAAAAAATAAGGAATGAATACCTTATAGATACCTACGCCCTTGATGATGAGTTTATAGAGAAACTGCATCTTAAAACAGGTAAGCCGATAGAAGATATAAGGAACCTGGTAAGGATAATAAAAGTATACCGGCACAAGTTTGACAGCACTGAAGCCGATGTAATAGAAATAAATAAAGCAATAGAAAACTTAATGTTATGACAGATAATTTTGAGAACAACAACATAAACCTGCAAAAGGACAATGCAGAAAATGAAAGTATCAACTTCCAGTCAAGGATCGACCTGACCGGCCTGCAGCAGAGCATTGATGCCGTTAAGCACGAAATAAGCAATGTGATTGTGGGACAGCAAAAAATGATTGACCAGCTGCTGGTGGCAATTTTGAGCAACGGGCATGTGCTGCTCGAAGGCGTACCCGGCGTGGCCAAGACCATAACGGCAAAACTTCTCTCCAAAACACTTTCACTCGGTTTCAGCAGGATTCAGTTTACGCCTGACCTGATGCCTTCGGATATTCTGGGTACATCGGTATTCGACCTTTCCAAATCGGCATTTGACTTTAAAAAAGGGCCGGTATTCTCTAATTTTATACTGATTGACGAGATAAACCGCGCACCTGCCAAAACACAGGCAGCATTGTTTGAGGTTATGGAAGAACGCCAGATAACCGTTGAGGGCAAAACGCACGCCATGGAAGCGCCTTTCCTGGTTATTGCCACACAAAACCCTGTTGAGCAGGAAGGGACATATCGCCTGCCGGAAGCGCAGCTTGACCGTTTCCTGTTCAAAATAACTATCGACTATCCTAAGCTTGATGAGGAAATCGCTATACTACAGCGTGAAAATGCCCTTCAGGAGCGTGATAAGCTGGAGAATATAAAGCAGGTACTCTCACAGGCCGATATAATAAAATACCAGGGTATTGTAAAGCACATTGTTATAGAGCCACAACTTATAGAGTACATTGCCAAGATAGTTACCAACACCAGGGATAATGCGTTCCTTTACCTGGGCGCTTCGCCGCGCGCCTCTATTGCTATACTAAATGCGGCTAAAGGCTACGCAGCACTCAGGGGGCGTGATTTTGTAACACCTGAAGACATTAAGGAAGCTGCTGTGCCTGTCCTGCAGCACAGGGTAGTAGTAGCGCCTGAACGTGAAATGGAAGGGCTTACCAGCCCCGAAATAATAAGGCAGATAATAGACACTGTTGAAATACCGCGTTAATGAAGTGGTTTAAAAAAATATACCTCAATAATTTCTTTTTCTATGTGCTTATAGGCATCATGGTATGCTTTGTACTTTCGTATGTATTCCCTGCGCTGTATAAAGCGGTATGGCTGCTTGTGTATGTATATGCCGCCTTTACGGCAATAGATATATTGCTGCTTTTTGCCGGTGGCGCAAAGTTAACAGCATCAAGGCATACGCCTGAAAAACTGAGTAACGGCGATGACAATGCCGTACTGGTTAAAATGCAGAGCACCTACCCGTTTGCCGTTAATGTAAAAGTTATTGACGAGATACCTTTCCAGTTCCAGCTGCGCAATTTCGGGATCAGCCGGAAAGTGGCAGCAGGTGCGGCCGACAATTTTGAATATACGCTGCGCCCAACCGAACGCGGCGAGTACTTCTTCGGCAAGCTGAATATTTATGTATCCTCTCCCCTGCGCCTGGTATCGCGCCGCTATATTTTTGGCGAAGGGCAAATGGTGCCGGTGTACCCAAGCTACATCCAGCTGAGGAAATATGACCTGGTTGCATTTTCAAACAGGCTGTTCCAGTATGGGCTGAAAAAGATACGCCGTATAGGCCACACTATGGAATTTGAGCAGATAAAAGAGTATATACAGGGCGATGACATACGTACAATAAACTGGAAAGCCACTGCTAAAAAGAACCAGCTTATGGTGAACCAGTTCCAGGACGAGCGCTCACAAAACGTATATATGGCTATTGATAAGGGACGTGTAATGAAAATGCCTTTTGAAGGGCTCAGCCTGCTTGATTATGCCATAAATTCAACCTTAGTGCTTTCAAACGTTATACTTAAAAAAGGGGATAAGGCCGGTATGTTTGCCTTCTCTAAAAAAGTAGAGAACCGTGTGGCTGCCGAAAGGCGCTCCGGCCAGATGCAGAAAGTGCTGGAAACGCTGTATAATGTAAACACCAACTTTTTTGAGAGCGACTTCGGCCGACTGTATGCCGACATAAAGAAGAACATCAACCAGCGTAGCCTGATATTGCTCTACACTAATTTTGAAACCGTCGATGGCCTGCACCGCCAGCTGCCCTACCTGAAAGGCATTGCCAAAAGCCACCTGCTGGTTGTGGTTTTCTTTGAAAATACCGAACTAAAAGAAATGATGTACAACAAGGCACGCAATATACAGGAAGTGTATGATAAGGTTATTGCAGAAAAGTTTGCTTTTGAAAAGCGCCTGATAGTGAATGAGCTTAAAAAGTATGGCATCTACTCGGTACTTACCCAGCCTGAAAACCTAACTATTGACAGCATCAATAAATACCTGGAGATTAAGGCGAGGGGGATATTGTAATTTGCCTCCTAATCTAATGGCCTTATGATCAGCACCCCAAAAAATTAAATATTTAACTTTACTTTAACAATATATTTTACAATTTTACATAAATTCCAAATTTCAACTATTAAATTATTTTTATAAAAGTCTGCTTTACAGCAAATATAGAAAGGTGTGCCTGTGGTAGTATGTCATCTGGGTCAACTATTGAATATTCAGTTGATGACCCAAAACGAGGAGGATCCAACTGTTGTACACCTGGTACGGTAAATCGTGCTCTGCCAGCTGTGTCTTTAACCTGGAGATAATGGAAATGGTACATACACATTAACATCAGCTCAGGAATATGAGAATTATAACGATGCACAAAAAGATTGTTGCAGTGGTGGTGCAGCTTAACAATTAAACCTTTATTATCATGAAAAAAAATATTATTGTCATAGCCATTTCAGCTTTACTGGCTTTTGGCTGCTCAGAGGATAAGGAGACAGTTATTAATAATGAAACTTCAACTGCCAAAATAAGTGCAGCAACGGGAAGGGTAAAAGGCGAAATCCCCCCAGGATTGAATGTTTTTACTACACTCCAAAAAGCTAATACCCTCACTCTGGCAGACATGCTGGAATTGTACAAACAGGATATAAGCAAATCCCAAGGACAGGACTTTGATACCAACCTTAAGAATATATGGTTTATTAAATTAAACAGAAAGGCACTTAACGAGGGAAATGAAGAACAAAAAATGTTCTTAATCAGCCAGCAGATGGAGATGGAAAATAACCTGCCGCACTTCAACAGCTTCTACACACTACTTTTATCGGTAAACAGCATTGATAAAACTGAAAAAATGAATTTATCAAACCGCTTTAAAGATAAAAACATACAGGTAATCCGGGAAATAAAGTGGCATACGCCTGATGAAAAGAAGGAAAAAGAAACAGAATTGCTCCTCGCACAAAGAAATTTTGGCATGCAGCAACAGTTTTCAAAATAATATCTGATAATTAGAATTTATAAAGCTACTCATATAAAGTAGCTTTATAAATTCGACTTTTAATTTTTGAATAGGTTCAAGAAAATTACAACTTATTTAAAAAAAGATACTTATATGCCAAATAGGGAGTTTAACACCTATTTACATACAGTTGTACCTGGATAACACGTCTGAATTAATTTAAAAACTCTATTTCGGCTACATCCAGCTGGAATTTACCTTCCCTTTTTTCATTTGTAATAATCCCTACGCGTGCTACATCAGAAAGTACTTTTTTTGTAACTGCCGCACCTGTCTTTTCCCCTACTACTTCTTCATAAAGCGTATTTAAATCAAGTTCTACCTCTTCCCACTGATTAGCCTTCTTAGGCTTGAAATCAATTTTATAAACAGGCTTTGTCCAGTCGCGGCTTGACTGAAAAGAAAACGCATACAAAGACAGCCCTAAATAAGCCATTGTAGCGCCTGTAATCCCTTGTTTTTCAGGATTGAATGGCATCAATACAGAAATTATTATATCTAAGGCACCCGGAATCAGGTATGCAATATCACTATTGCGGTAAGTTCCCGAAATTTTCTTTACAAACAACAGGAAAAGACTAAGAGGAAAGCAGGAAAAATCTATGGGAAAATAAAAATAATTGAGTAACGTGTACTGGAACGCGCTGCCACAATAGGTTAGTATAAAAAGACCAAAAAATAATGCTGCCTTCTCCCTGTAGCCTTTATACATCAATACTCCAAAAAGATATTATAAGGCCGTTAAGCGAAATTACATCGCAAATTTTTGAAGAAATCTCATCCATAATTCAAATATAAGTACGAATAAGCTACAATTACTGATTATAAACCAAATATTAATAGAAGTTTTCAGCATACCTTATACTGTCTAAATATGCAAAAGTTCATTTGAGAATAAAATTTAGGTTTTCACACCGGATTCCTTCAAGAACTAAAAATATGCAAACAATGAAAATTCATTATTTTTGATGCCAAAACCAATAACCCGCAACCATTGAAACTCATCACCAGCCCGCAGAACCCGCTAATTAAGCAACTTGTGCAGTTGCAGGAAAAGGCTAAGGCCCGCAGGCAAAGCGGCACATTCCTGATTGAGGGGCAGCGGGAGGTAATGCTGGCAAAAAAAGGTGGGTACATTTTAGAAACTGTTTTATTTCTGCCGGAAATGCTTAGCGAAAATGAGGTGCGCCACCTGGCAGGCCGCAATGCCGGACTGATTGAAATAAATAAAGAGGTGTACCAAAAGCTGGCCTACCGGGATACTACCGAAGGCATAATAGCCATAGCCCGCAGTAAAAGCCTGGAACTGGCCGATTTGCAACTGCGAGAAAACCCGCTGATATTGGTAGCCGAAGCGCCGGAAAAGCCGGGGAACATCGGGGCGCTCCTCCGCACTGCCGATGCCGCCAACCTTGATGCTGTTATTATTGCCAACCCCAGGAGCGATATGTATAACCCTAATATTGTACGTTCCAGTGTGGGCTGCCTGTTTACAAATAACATAGCTACCGGCAGTACCGATGAGGTTATAGCCTTCCTTAAAGATTGCAACATCAGCATTTATTGTGCCACGCTGCAGGACTCTACACCATACCACACCCGGGATTATACCACACCCACCGCGCTGGTGGTTGGCACCGAAGCCACCGGATTATCTGACACGTGGCGCGAAACATCAACAAAAAATATCATTATACCCATGCACGGCGAAATCGACTCCATGAATGTTTCGGTAGCCGCTGCCATACTTATTTTTGAAGCCAAAAGGCAAAGAGGATTTTAATAGTGCCCTATATCTATGGAAAACATTACAGTTACACCCGAATTTAAACAGAAAGCAACTAAAGCAATTTTTTCAATCATATTATTTGTAGTTACCTACCTGGCACTCTTTGCGCTGGCTGTAGGCCTCACCGTTTTATGTGGCTATGGTGCTATTATGCTTGTATCATTTAAAGCACATTTTGTTACATTAATGTTGGGGCTCGGTATTGCGGCAGTAGGCGTGCTCACCCTTTTTTTCCTGATAAAATTTATCTTCACAAGGAATAAAACAGACCTGTCAAACTACCTTGAGATAAATGAAGAAGATCAACCGGAACTATTTGCGCTGATTCATGATGTGGTTCAGGAAGCAGGTACTCAGTTTCCCAGAAAAGTATACCTGTCGTCTGAAGTAAATGCGTCCGTATTTTATAACTCCAGCTTTTGGAGCATGTTCCTGCCTGTTCGTAAAAACCTGCATATTGGCTTAGGGTTAATGAATTCTGTAACTGTTGATGAGTTCAAGGGAATTATTGCACACGAATTTGGGCATTTTTCACAACGGAGCATGAAGGTAGGCAGCTACGTGTACAACGTAAACTATATAATACACAACATGCTGTATGACAACGAAAGCTACAACAACTTTGTATCGAAGTTGGCAAATCTTAACGGCTGGATTTCATTCCCGCTTTTAGGCAGTATAAAAATAGTACAGGCCATACAATGGGTACTTCAAAAAGTATATCGTATNAGGCTAATTATGGGGTGGTATCGCTGAACCCGTCCTATGAGCAAGGGATATATAAGTATAAGTACCAAGGGCAGGAACGTCAAGACGAGTTGGGGCTTAACTGGGATAGCTTTAAATGGCGTAATTACGACTATGCCATTGGCAGGTTTATGAGCATTGACCCGTTGGCGGAAGAATATGAGGATTATACACCTTATCAGTTTGCATCAAATCAACCTGTACATGCGCAAGAAGTTGAAGGTTTAGAAAATTCGCATGATTTAAATAAACGAATTGTGCTTAGAGAATCAGCACCTATTAGGAATGATGCAATTCCACGGGCAGGTGGAAATATAGGTAGAGGCATGCATTTTGGGACAAGACAACGTTATCAACTTGAGCCTGCGAGAGGCTCTACTTTAACTGGTATTAGAGATACAAAAGCGGGAGCTGTCAGAAATGGTAAACCTGTTGGTAAAGATGTAATTAGAGTAGATAAACCTCATGGTAGAGTTCAAACACATCATTTAAATTTTAATCCAGAATTAACAGGGTTACCTGACCCTCATACGCCCATTTCACCAACTACTGCCAAAGTTTTAAATGGTACTGGTAAAACATTAGATGCATTGAGCAAAGTTGCTAAGCCTATAGCAATAGTAACAGATGTGGCTAGAATTGGTAACGCAATAAATGAGGATGGAGGTACTATTGGAGATAATACTATTGTAACAAGTGCAAGTGTAGCAGGTGGTTGGGCAGGAGCTGCTGCTGGTGGAGCAATTGGTGCTGAAGTAGGAGCAAGTATAGGTGGCGGTGTAGGCGCTTTTGCTGGCGGAATAGGGGCTGTTCCTGGTGCAGCTATAGGAGGTATTGTAGGTGGAATTGTAGGTGGAATTGCAGGTTCATTTGGAGGCGCTTGGTTAGCCGAAGAAGGAGCTAAAGAAGTAATCAATAAAATAAAATAGAAACTATGAAAGTAATAAAAACTAAATATGTTATTCTAAAAGCTGAACTTTCTTTGAATTATACAATGGAAGAACGCTATTTATGGCAAAAGATGATTGTCAAATTTATTCTTAATTACTTAGATAAAAATAAATGTTCATTATTTGAACTAAAACCTAATAGAAATTCTCTCATCTATAGCTACAAAAATTTTATAGATGTAAAATCTAATGGAAAAAAAGGTGCATTTGTAAATAATGTTATTTTAAACGAAGAAAGTATCCAAAATTTGATTTTAGAGCAAGATTTTTATCTAGGCAATTTGATTATTGTTCTAAATGAGCTTAAGGGTAATGATGCTATTAATATTCTAAATTGCTGGGATTTTATTTATGAAACAGGGATGGAAATTATTACTTTAAGAGATGATGGTATGAATTTATATTTGTACAATTCTAGTNAAGAAATATCAGGGTAAAACATCACAAAGCTTATCATTCTCTTCAGGAGCAGCCATCCACCGCTTCCCTGGAAGCCTTGTCCTGCTGTCCACTCTATCTCCCCGCCGCGAAAGCGGGCGGCGGGGAGGATGCCGCTCCCATCAGGGCTAAAACCAAAACAGCAGGAATACCTGCAGGCTATAACCATGGCCGTAACTCAACCCCTACAATAGCAAAAACCTCTAGTGCTAATTATTCTCTGTTTTCAGCAGGCTAATGATCTGTTCCGCCAGTTCAGTGCCTATCCTGTCCTGTGCCTCAAGGGTGGCTGCTCCTATATGGGGTGTGAGCGATACCTTGGGATGCATCAGTACCTGTATGGCCGGTGTGGGTTCTTCTTCAAAAACATCAAGCCCGGCAAAAGCTACCTTACCTGAATCAAGTGCCTCAATAAGCGCTACTTCATCAATAACCCCGCCGCGGGAGGCGTTGATAATGCCTACGCCGTCTTTCATTGCCTTCAGTTCCTCGCTGCCTATAACATAACCGTCCTGTGCCGGTACATGCAGCGTAATGAAATCAGCATGCTTAAATATGTCCTCAATCGGCTCGGTTACAATCTCAACATTAATAAACTGCCCGTTGTAAAAATCAACCCTTATTTCAGCGTTGCCCACAAATTTATCTGAGGCTATAACACGCATCCCTAATCCAAGGGCTATCCTTGCCACAGAGCGGCCAATTTTGCCAAACCCTATGATGCCCAGTGTTTTACCCCTGAGTTCTGTGCCACTGGCATAAGCCTTTTTAAGCCCTTCAAAATTGGTGTCGCCTTCCAGCGGCATTATCCTGTTAGAATCATACAGGAAACGTGCTCCCGTAAAAAGGTGCGCAAAAACAAGCTCCGCCACCGAGTCCGATGACGAGGCAGGCGTACTGATCACATGGATGCCTTTTTCGCGGGCATACTCTACATCAATATTGTCCATGCCTACACCTCCGCGGCCTATAATCTTTAATCCGGGGCAGGCGTTAATAATGTCTTTTTTTACCTTTGTGGCGCTACGCACCAACAGTACGCTTATGTTATTTGAGTTGATATAATTTGCCACCTGCTCCTGGGCTACTTTGGTGGTTATTACTTCAAATCCATGTTCTTCAAGCGCTTTTATCCCGCTTTTAGAAATTCCGTCATTGGCTAATACTTTTATCCTTTTTTATTTCAGTTCCGGTTAAACGGATTGTTCCAGTTCCTTCATTACTTCTACAAGTACCTGCACACTTTCAAGGGGCATAGCATTATACATTGATGCCCTGTAGCCGCCCACCGACCTGTGGCCGTTAAGCCCGCTGATACCTGCCGCCTTCCACAGCTTATCAAACTTTTCCGTATGCGATTCGTCTTCCAGCAGGAATGTAGCATTCATTTTGGAGCGGTCTTCAGCCCTTGCCGTACCTGTAAACAGCGGGTTACGGTCTATCTCGCTGTACAGCAGCTCGGCCTTTGCGGTATTCCTCTTTTCTATTTCGGCAATACCCCCGTTTTCTTTAAGCCATTGCAGGGTTAAGTAGGACGTGTATACCGCAAATACCGAGGGAGTGTTGTACATGCTCTCTTTTTCAATGTGCTGCCTGTAGTCAAGTATTGCCGGTATAACACGGCCCGTTTTCCCCAGTATATCTTCCTTAACTACTATGAGGGTGGTACCAGCGGGCCCCATGTTTTTCTGGGCGCCTGCATATATGAGGCTGAACTTTGAAAAATCAAGCGCCCGTGAAAATATATCCGAACTCATGTCACAAACAACAGGGACACCTGTTTCGGGAAATTCATGCATTTGTGTCCCGAATATGGTATTGTTGCTGGTGCAGTGGAAATAACCGGCATCAGCAGGAATAGTATATTCTTTTGGTATATACGTATAATTATCAGCCTTTGAAGAAGCTGCTATAACTGTTTCGCCAAAATTTTTAGCTTCTTTAATAGCACCCGCTGCCCATGTCCCGGTGTCGAGGTAAGCAGCTTTCCCTAAGTGCGTCATAAGGTTATAAGGCACCCTTACAAATTCCATGCTTGCCCCCCCGGAAAGGAACAGTGCCTGGTATCCTTTTCCGGTAAGCCCTAAAAGCTCAAGCGCCAGTGTACGGGCTTCTTCCATTACGGCAACAAAATCTTTGCTCCGGTGTGATATTTCAAGTATTGACAAGCCTGACCCGTTGAAGTCCAGTACGGCCTGCGCTGCTTTTTCAAAAACTTCCCGGGGAAGTATTGAAGGGCCTGCGCTAAAATTATGCTTCTTCATGTAACCTGAATTTATGCGTGCAAATTTCTTACATTCTGTACAAATTATCGCAGAAAAACTCTGTAATTATTCGGCTATATTTTTGCTAAAAATGCAATAGTATCAATGTTGTCAGCATAATCCCATAGTTCCGGCTGCTGGGTTTTACCAAAAGGCACAGTGCCCGGCATGAGGCTGTTGCTTACAATGCACTGTATCTGCTCATGCTCTGCCTCAAGCCGCTGTTTCAGTACCTCAAGGCTGTCATAATATTCGTAAAACACGCTCGAAATGGGGGAGGCATATCCTGTGTCCTCTTTTATGGTCATAAACCCGTTGTCCAGTATGCTGAAGTTGCTCATCAGGAATACCGCCTTGTTATAGTCATAATTATTGGCGTATTTTTCGTACTGTATAATATCCCTGTATCCATACATAGCCTCAAAGAACGGCTTAAAGTCATAGCCGGAAGGCACAAACAGTTTCGACACATTGCGGCATCCCAGCCCAAAATAGCGGAATATATCTTCACCCAGGGCAGCCAGTTCTTCTTTCGTTTCTTTTCCGTTAAGTACTGCTATCGAGTTCCTGTTTTTCCTGATGATGGACGGCTTATCCTTAAAATAATATTCAAAATAGCGTGCCGTATTATTGCTTCCCGTAGCTATAACGGCATCAAAACCTTCAAGCTTTCCCTCAGTAAATGTAATGTAGTCCCTGAGGCGCGGTTCAGCCGCGATAATATATTTTGCAAGGAAGGGCAGGAGCTTCTGGTCGTTAGAAGACGTTTTCACCAGGGCCTTATGCCCGCTTATGATTACTGAAAGAAAATCATGAAAACCCACCATCGATATGTTGCCCGCCAGCACCAGGCCCACGGTTTTAGGCTCTATATTATTTAAATCGTAAGCTGCCAGCCATATATCAAGGTTTTGTGAGGTGAGTGCTTTTGACCACTGCTGCAGCGCAAAATATACCTGCTCTTCTGTAAACCAGCGGTTATGTGACTGCGACAGTGCAATAAGGGCCAGCATCTCATCAAAAAAAAGGTCGTTATGTGGCACATCTTGTTTTTTGTGGCTGTTTCCGGGTGCAAACTGCCCAAGGAAAGTACCTAATGCTATAAATGCTGATTTTCTTTCGGCTAATGTCATGGTATAAAGATGAAGGGCACCTGCATTTAACGTTTGTATAATGCCAAATACACCTAATGTTGTGTTATTATAGTTTGTATATAAACAGTTTTGGATGTAATTTTGCTGCAAATTTACAGTTAAAATATAAAAAGTAAGCTATGGCTATCAAGATAACAGACGAATGTATAAATTGTGGCGCATGTGAGCCGGAATGCCCTAACACAGCTATTTATGAAGGAGCTGATGACTGGCGCTATAAAGATGGTACCAAACTGCGGGGCAGGGTAGTGCTGCCGTCAGGTGAAGAAGTGGATGCCGATGCGCCACGCACCCCACTGTCAGATGATATTTATTATATAGTACCGGGTAAGTGTACTGAATGTAAGGGATTTCATGAAGAGCCGCAGTGTGCTGCCGTGTGCCCGGTGGACTGCTGCGTGCCTGACGAAGACCATGTGGAAAGCGAGGAAACATTACTAAACAGGCAGGCGTTCCTGCACAATGAATAAAAGCATAACTAAAAATCCTGGAGCATAACACTTCAGGATTTTCTACTTTTCATAGCAACTTAACTTAACTTAACTTAACTTAACTCCAAATTATTTATTCCCTTACCCGTGTAAAGGTCTGCACCGATACACCGTCAGTTTTATCATCATAGGTTTCTACTATAAAATTACCGTTACCGTCAAAATAGCCATAGGAGGTAGTAGTGCCGCTGCGGTATATATAGTTATTGTTTGATGTCTTCCTTAAAACACCATAGTTCTGGTTATTGTCTGTTGATACCCTGTAACCGGCCCTGTCAGTGGAAAACTGGTAGCGCTGCCCGTCCATGGTATAATAGCTTGAGCGGTCTGTTTCCTGGGTAGGTATGCCGTCGCCAGATAAGGTTGTTGATGAGGTTACCTGCACCGGCGTTGGCTTAATGTTTTTGTTCAGTGTTTTTGATTCTGCATTTTGCAGCTCAATTTCCTGTTGCGTAGCCTTATTCGCGGTTTTTACTACTTTCCTTTCGCGCGTGCCGTCATTCACTTTCGTGGTCACAGTTGTACTCTCCTTGGTCACATTAGGTTTTACCTGCGCGCACAGCGGTAATCCCATTGCCAGGGCTGTAATTATCATTAATAGCTTCTTCATGGTTTCTATGGGTATTATTGTATACGGCAAAGATAATCCTGACGTGTTAAAGCTATTTTTATAAAACCATAAAGTATTGGTAAAAAATTTAAAAAATAAAAATATGATTATGGCCTGTAACCGAAGTTTCAATTTTTTTATATACACATTAAAATTTACCAGCCAGAGCTTAAAAATATCTCTAAGTTAAAATAACAAGTAACGTATTGACAATTATTCAGAAACCATAGCAGCACAAATTATTTAATACCCGCTAAAGTAATATTCGTACTACTTTTAATAAATTGGTACTCGATTTTTTTAAGTTATCATGGAAAATATTACAATCATAATCATGCTGCTGTTTGGTATGTCATTTTTAGGCTTACTGAGCAAAAGGTTCAATTTTCCTTTTCCCATTGTACTGGTGCTTTGCGGCGTTGTGGTAAGCGTAGTCCCCGGATTGCCCGTTATAGCGCTTAATCCCGGTATTGTTTTTATCATATTCCTCCCGCCGTTGCTCTACTATGCCGCCTGGAACACCAGCTGGCACGATTTTAAAACGTCGCTTCGCCCGATAAGCCTTGCTGCCATAGGGCTGGTGCTTTTTACCACAGTTTCGGTAGCTGTTGCCGCACATTACCTTATTGATGATATGGGCTGGCCGCTTGCCTTCCTGCTCGGGGCTATTGTATCGCCACCCGATGCCGTTGCCGCTACATCTATAACCAAAGGGTTAGGCCTGCATCCGCGCATTATTACCATTCTTGAAGGTGAAAGCCTTGTTAATGACGCCAGCGGCCTTGTAGCTTATAAATATGCCCTCACGGCGGTTACGGCAGGCAATTTTATAGTATGGGAGGCCGGCTTTAACTTCCTGGTCGTAGCTTCGGCAGGGGTGGCTATAGGCCTGGCGCTGGGGTACATAATGTACCTGGTGCATAAGAAATTTGTTTGCGACCCTGTTGTTGAAACTACCCTTACATTCCTTACGCCGTTTGCAGCCTACCTTACTGCCGAACATTTTCATTTTTCCGGTGTCCTGGCAGTGGTTTCCACAGGCCTGTACCTGTCATTCAGGGCAGGGCAGATATTTACCCACCAGAGCCGGATTATGGCCTCTGCCGTATGGGATGTTGTGGTATATATCCTCAATGGCCTAATCTTTATATTATTGGGGTTGCAACTGCGCGGTGTCATGCATGGCATAAGCCAGTACCCTGTAAGTTCGCTTATCTGGTGGGGTGTCGCCATAAGCTTTGTTGTGATTATAGTCCGGTTTATCTGGGTAGTGCCTGCTGCCATGATCCCGAGGATGCTAAGCAAAAAGATACGCGCTAATGAACCTTTTGACAAGCGCAACCTTGTTGTTTTCGGATGGGCAGGTATGCGGGGAGTGGTATCAATGGCTGCCGCACTTGCACTGCCGCTAACCCTTAAAGACGGCTCGGCCTTTCCTGGGCGTAACCTGATTATCTACCTTACCTTTTGTGTTATCCTCTCCACACTGGTACTGCTGGGGCTTACCCTGCCGTGGATAATAAAGAAAATGAAAATGGAGCCTTATTCCATTTATGCTGAAGAATACCAGGTACGCAACCAGGTGGTTTCCCAAACCATAGAATATATTGAGGAAAACCTGTCCCTGCTTCACGACGACCTGCTGAGGAATATAAAAAGCAAGTATGAAGTCAAATTCAACCGCCTGCAGAAAACCGAGCTCCCTGCCAACTATTTCAGCAACGGGCAACCGCTTGAGGTGAATATTTTCAATGAGTTTACCCAACTGCAGATAGACCTTATCAGCGTAGAGAGGAAAAAGATCGATGAGATGCACAGGAAAGGCAGCGCCAATGAAGAAGTACTCCGTAAGATCGAGCGTGAACTTGACCTGGAGGAAACACGTCTTATGATGGATATGTATGAGGGGTAATTTTACACAAATTTTGAAATTAATCACGTTTTTAACGTTTGCTAAACGGCATATTTGGTAATTTAGGGTTATGGAAATAAATAAGAGAAAAGGATTTATATTCCGCAGCTACCAGGCTCCTGACGTATCACCTTTTGATAAGCTTTTTGAAATTTTTACCGAGCTTATCACGCATACCTCAGGTGATCTTGATGAAGCGCTGGACTGGCTGAGGCAACTGGACGAGGAGTATAAACTTACAGATGAAAATTACACTCTTGACGACTTTATCGAAGACCTTAAAAAAAAGGGATACATTAAAGACGAAACCCGTGAAGACGGTTCGGGAGGGCTCAGGATAACCGCTAAAACTGAGCGTTCCATACGGCAGCAGGCACTTAACCAGATATTCGGCAACCTGAAAAAAAGCGGAGCAGGCAACCACCGCACCAAGCAGTCGGGCGTAGGGGATGAGCATACAGGTGAATTCCGCGAATACCGTTTTGGTGACGGGCTTGATAAAATAGCACTCACCGAGAGCCTTAAAAACGCACAGATAAATCATGGCACGGGTGATTTCCGGCTTACAGAGGACGACCTTGTGGTGGAAGACTCACAGCATAAGGCACAAATGAGCACCGTACTTATGATTGATATCAGCCACAGTATGATATTGTATGGCGAGGACCGTATTACTCCTGCGAAAAAAGTGGCTATGGCGCTGGCTGAACTTATAACTACCCGCTACCCAAAAGACACGCTTGATATACTTGTTTTCGGCAACGATGCCTGGCCTGTTTCTATAAAAGACCTGCCTTACCTGCAGGTAGGCCCTTACCACACCAATACGGTTGCAGGCCTGCAGCTGGCTATGGATATTTTAAGGCGCAAAAGGAACACCAACAAGCAGATCTTCATGATAACCGATGGCAAACCAAGCTGTATACGCGAGCAGGACGGCACCTACTACATGAACAGTTTCGGCCTTGATGACTATATCGTTGAAAAATGCTATGCTATGGCACGGCAGGCCAGGAAAGTGCATATACCCATCACTACGTTTATGATTGCCAATGACCCTTACCTCCGGCAGTTTGTCAACCATTTTACAGAAGCTAACCAGGGCAAGGCATTTTATACAGGGCTTAAAGGACTGGGCGAAATGATTTTTGAAGATTATGAAACCAACAGGAAGAAAAGAATTAAATAGAGTAACTGATTATAGATAATAAACACATGGAAATACCGAATATAAAAACACTGGGTGAGTTAAAGCAGGCAGGCTACGGGTATAAAAGCATAAAAGATGAGCTTCGTGATAACCTGCGCGAAAAAATAAAAAAAGGCGAAACCGCTTTTCCGGGGGTGTGGGGCTTTGAAAATACGGTGATACCCGAACTGGAACGCGCCATACTGTCGCGCCACAACATTAACCTTTTAGGATTGCGGGGGCAGGCTAAGACAAGGCTGGCAAGGCTTATGGTAAACCTGCTTGATGAGTGGATACCTTTTGTGGGTGGCTCCGAAATCAATGATGACCCATTTCGTCCCATATCACGCTATGCAAAAGAGCTTTTAGCCGAAAAAGGTGATGATACACCCATAAGCTGGCTGCACAGGAGCGAACGTTTTTATGAAAAGCTTGCTACACCCGATGTTACCGTAGCCGACCTTATTGGCGATATAGACCCTATTAAGGCGGCTAACCTTAAATTATCATATGCTGATGACAGGGTAGTGCACTTTGGCATGATACCCCGCGCCAACCGCTGTATCTTTGTAATCAATGAGCTGCCCGACCTGCAGGCACGCATACAGGTAGCGCTATTCAACATACTGCAGGAAGGTGACATACAGATACGCGGGTTTAAACTTCGCCTGCCGCTCGATTTGCAGTTTGTATTTACTGCCAACCCTGAAGATTATACCAACCGCGGCAGCATTGTAACCCCGCTTAAAGACAGGATTGGATCACAGATACTGACACACTATCCGGAAACCATAAAAATTGCCCGTACTATTACTGAGCAGGAAGCAAATCTTGATGTACGCCAGAGCGAAGGCATTTATGTGCCTGACCTGGCCAGGGACCTGCTGGAGCAGATAGGCTTTGAAGCACGCGAAAGCGAATTTATCGATTATAAAAGCGGTGTCAGCGCCAGGATGAGCATAACAGCTTTTGAGAACCTGTTAAGCACCGCTGAACGGAGAGCCCTGCGTACCGGGGCTGAAAAAACAACAGTAAGGCTTTCGGACTTTATGGGTGTAATACCCGCCATAACCGGAAAAATTGAACTGGTGTATGAGGGTGAGCAGGAAGGTGCCGCTGCCGTTGCCGAGCACCTGATAAGCAGTGCTGTAAACAGGCTGTTTACCGAGTATTTCCCTAAGATTGAAAAACTGGAACGCCAAAATGAAAAAGGGCCTTACCAGGAAATAGTAGACTGGTTTTTTAATGAAAGCGGCCTTGAGATAACCGATGATGCCACCGATGAGGAATACAGGAAACAGCTTGATGCCATCATACCGCTAAAGCAGCTGTTGCTTAAATACCAGCCGGGTGTGCCTAAAGAAGACCAGTACTTTATGAAAGAGTTTATACTATGGGGCCTTGCCGAAAACAAGAAGCTCAGCAAATACCGCTTTACCGAAGGCTACCAGTTCAGGGATCCTTTTGGAAGCTATCTCAGTAAATTGTAAGGTATAATATTCTTTTCTGTTATCCTGTATTTTAAGGCACTGCCAGTATACTCAGGATTGATTGTAAATTGCATTGATATTGTAATGGGCTTCAAATTTTAGCTATACTTTTATAAGTAATTTAAACCTTTAAGCATGAAAATAGTTGTAATAGGGGCGACAGGAAAAACCGGGCTGCACTTATTAAGACAGGCGGCTGCGTTTGGCTATGAGGTAACAGCTTATGTGAGGAATCCTTCTAAACTGAAGGATGTTGCCCCGGCAATTACTGTAATACGGGGTGAACTTACCGATAGGGACAGCATGGTTCGGGCGTTTGCCGGCGCCAGGGCCGTCCTTAGCGGGCTTGGTTATGCCAACCTCAAATCGGGCCCCAAGCCGTCCGGCCTTCTTCCAGACATTTTAACAGCTATGGAAAAAGCCGGAGTGGCAAGGTATATTGGCATATCATCCGGCGCGGCAGTCACTCTGCCCGGGGACAAAAAACCGTTTGTGGCAGTATTAGTGGGTAAAATACTAAAAATTTTCAGGGAAGATGCCGTAAATGATAAAAGAGAAGAAGTAAAAATCCTTTCCGGCCAGCACACAATAGCGTGGGTACTTGCACGGCCTACCCGGCTTTTTGGGGATGCACTCACCGGTAAGTACCAGGCAAATTTATACCGCCCCAGGAAGCTTTGGGTAAGCAGGGCGGATATTGCAGATTTTTTACTCCGCCAGGTGGAAAGCGACGAATGGCTCAATAAGGCGCCTTTTGTATCCTGAGCATTACCACTCTTTCCAGTTTTTGCTATCTTTACCGGATGAAAAGCCATAATACAAAAACAAATAATATTTCACAAAGGAAGAAGGAAATCGCAACTAAATTCCTTCATGAGCTAAGCCTGCATATGGCTGACCTGGAAAACGGTTATGTTAACGACAAGTATACGATTGAAAATTTTGCCTCTGTATTATGTGTCCATCCTGTCCATCTAACCAGTACCATAAAAACAGTTACCGGGCAGACTCCCTGTGAACTTTACAAAGAGGCATTGATTGCCGTATCAAAAAAAATGCTGTTGTCCGGCCAACTTACCGTAAGTGAAATAGCGTCCAGGCTCACATTTGATGCTTCCAACTTCTCAAAATTTTTTAAAAAAGCTACCGGGCAGCCGCCTTCCGCCTTTAAGAAAAAAACTTAAACCTTCACCATTCTTCAGAAACGGCTGCTGTTTATTTTTGTGGTATGAGAAACCTACGTATTATTGCTATCACTGCCCTGTTTTGCTTTGTATCTGCAACAGGCTATTCCCAACGTAAAAAAAACACCACTAAGAACAGTATGGACTACAGAGTTATTATCGCGCACGCGTATCCGGCCGATTCATCCACAGCTTGGTACCCGTATATTGCCGACAACCTTAAAAAACAAAATTGTGAAGTTCTAATCCCCAACTTCCCTGAGCCTGATTTAAAGGGCTGGCAAAATGTGCTGAAGCCCCTGGCAGACAAATCTCCTGAAAAAACAATCCTGATTGGGCATAGCATTGGATGTGTAAATATCCTTCGCTATCTGGAAAGTGCCGGTAACACAAAAAAATTCCCGCTGGTAATCCTGGTCGCACCGCCTGCTTTTAACCTGGGCTATGAACAGTTAAACTCTTTTTTTGCCACACCTTTTGATTTTAATACAATTAAATCCAGGGCAGAGAAAATAGTGGTAATCATGACGATGCAGGACCGCGTATTGGCACCGGATCCCATGAAACACGGGCAGATATTCCTGGAAAATGTAAAGGCCAAATTGGTTATCTTACCCGAAGGCGGGCATTTTGCGCCTTTTGATAATGTAACATCATTACCGGAAGTGCTGGAAGAAATCCGGAGCGCCCTAACACAATAAAGTAATGCGGTTTACTGCTATAAAAGCCGGCAGGAGTACATCATTAGTACTGCTGCCGGTTTTATGCTTTTTTTAGGGACTTCCGCCGGGTAAGTTTATAGTGTTGATTCAAAACGTGGATTACGTATCAGAGCTAATTTTATATTTTCATAATAATATTTACCTTTAAAAAAATTACCGGCCGCCCGCTATGGCCGGAACACAAAAAGCATGGCTAAAGAAAGTCCCTCAGCGATGAGCAACAACGAAATAAAACCGGAAACAGAACTCAAGCACTACATCCCGTACTACAGGGAAATCAATGATTTCCTCAAATCAATATCATCCCGCCATGAAACTGCCAACCCTGATTTCTTCTGCCTGAGGTTAAAAGACAATGACCTGTCCATAAGCAATTTCAAGCCGCCATTCCGAAAGGGCTTTTATTTTATTTCCCTGGTATCGAATGCAGGGAATTCAAAGATAACTTTTGATAACACGAATGTTACCCGGCTCAATTCCTTCCTGGTTTTCCAATCCCCCGGGCTGCTGTATAGTTTCTACAGGGACAGTTCGGCCAGTGGGTATGTTATATATTTTAAAAAAGAGTGTTTGTCCTTCTTTAAACCTGATTTTGATAATGAATTCCCGTTCTTCAGTATCCTGCAAACGAATTTTTTTAAACTCAATGAAGCAAAATTTAGCCAATTTGCCCCTCTTTTTGAAGAAGTATTTTCCGCTTACGAAAACTCTGGTGACAGCCGGCACACCATTGCTGCCATAAAGTTCCTTGCGCTGCTCTACCAGCTGAAAGAATACACAACAGCCTTTAAGCAATGGGAAGAAGGGTTTACAACACCACAGCAGATTTTGCTCCAGAAATTCATTCAGCTGGTTAATAATTTTTACATTGAAAAACGTACTATAGAAGAATATGCAGTTTTATTAAATGTATCTCCTAATCATCTTTCCCAGTCTGTAAAATCCGCATCCGGCAAAAATGCATTACATTACATCAGCGGCCGGATACTATCAGAAGCAAAATCCCTAATCCGCTTCACCCATTACGATATTGCCGAAATTGCCTACCAGCTCAATTTTTCCGACCCTGCCAATTTTGGCAAATTCTTTAAGAAGCATACCGGCCATACCCCGCTCGAATACAGGAAGCTGGAGGTACAAAAATAATGTACCATTACAACCAAGTTATTGACCATTTTCCAACCAACAATTCTGGGCACCTTTGTATTGTAATTTTAATCAGTCAGTACAAAATGAAGGTAGCATTAATCACCGGGGCTAATAAAGGCATAGGTTTGGAAGTTGCCCGCCAGCTTGGGCAGCATGGGGTAAAAATTTTAATAGGCGCCAGGAATACAGAAAAAGGTGAAAAAGCGTCTGGGTCTCTCCGGGCAATTGGGGTAGAGGCAGGATTTATTCACCTGGACGTTACCCGCGAAGAAAGCATTATTGCAGCCGCCAGACAAATAAGGGAAGAATATGGAAAGCTGGATATTCTGGTAAATAATGCCGGCGTATTCCCGGAATATTTTCAGGGCTTATTTGATGTTACGGTGGTGCCGCAGGAAGTATTGGCCGCTACTTTTCAGACGAATGTATTTGGCGCCATACTCACCATTAAGCATTTACTGCCCCTGCTTAAAAAAGCCCCTTATGCCAATATTGTGAATGTAGCTTCAACAGCCGGCTCTATTACTGACCAGTCTGATCCTGCATCGCCTTTTTATAGTATGAGGGCAATTGCCTACGCTTCTTCAAAAGCAGCTTTAAATATGGTAACGGTGCAGGTAGCCAAACAACTGGCCGGAACAGATGTGAAAATTAACAGCATTTGCCCGGGCTGGGTCAGGACCGATATGGGTACTGAGCACGCGCCGCGTACAGTAGCGCAGGGTGCTTCCATCATTGTAAAAATGGCTTCCCTGGCCAAAGAAGATACCACTAATGGGGCTTTTGTGGACGATCTGGGGATAATTCCCTGGTAAAACGGCGGGCATAAGGGCTTCAGGCAGATGACACAGCCCATAAGCCTTGTAAATGTTACCTTAGTAAATTAACCTTATAGTATAACAATAATTAAATTATCATGAAATATAAATTATTAGGCAACAGCGGTCTCAGGGTATCTGAACTCGCGTTGGGTACTATGACCTTTGGCACAGAATGGGGCTGGGGTGCAGATAAAGATGAAAGCCGGAAAATATTCGACGCGTATGCCGGGGCAGGGGGTAATTTTATTGACACCGCCAACCGTTATACCGAGGGTACAAGCGAAAAGTTTGTGGGAGAGTTTATCCGCAAAGAAAGGGATCACTTTGTACTGGCTACAAAATATACCTTATTTGACAAAATGGGCGACGTAAACTATTCCGGCAACCATCGCAAAAACATGATGCGGTCGGTAGAGCAAAGCCTAAAGAGGCTGAACACTGATTATATAGATTTGCTATGGGTACATGCATGGGATTTCTTGACACCGGTGGAGGAAGTGCTCCGTGGCCTGGATGATTTGGTACGTTCCGGTAAGGTACACTATATCGGGGTTTCCGATACGCCGGCATGGATAGTTTCAAGGGCCAATACTATTGCGGAATTTAGAGGCTGGAGTTCTTTTGTAGGTCTGCAGGTAGAATACAGCCTGCTTCAGCGCACACCCGAACGCGATTTAATCCCAATGGCTAAAGAAATGGGCCTGGCCCTTACCCCATGGGCACCATTGGCCGGTGGAGCACTTACAGGAAAATATCTTAAAGGCCATACAGGCAGGATTGCCGAAGCCAGCGCAAGGCGGAACCAGCGCAGTACAGCCATTGCGGCTGAAGTTGTCACTATAGCCGAAGAAATGGGAGTAACACCCGCACAGGTAGCTTTAAAATGGGTGATGCAAAAAGGTTTCAACTCCATACCAATTGTGGGCGGCCGCAGGGTGGAACAAATTATTGATAGCCTTGGCGCTACTTCCCTTACGCTACCCGATCATGCAATAGCAGCATTAGATAAAATAAGCACAACAGACATGGGATTCCCTCATGATTTCCTCGAAAGTGAGGAAGTAAAAAAAGTAGTGTACGGAGGCACGAAGGGAACAATTATCGTATAACATCTTAAAATAGTAAATAATGAAAATAGCAGTATTCGGAACAGGAATGGTAGGCGATACCATCGGTTCAAAATTATTAGAAGTAGGCCACTCGGTTATGATGGGTTCACGGGCATCAGGCAACGAAAAAGCGCTTGCTTTTGCCGCTAAGCATGAGGGTAAGGCGGGCACAGGGACTTTTGCCGAAGCAGCCGCATTTGGTGAAATTATATTCAACTGCACGGCAGGGGTAGGGTCAGTAGAAGCATTAAAAATGGCAGGTGAGGAAAATCTCAAGGGAAAAATCATCGTTGATATTGCCAATCCGCTCGATTTTTCAAACGGGATGCCGCCAACCCTCACCGTGTGCAATACCACATCGCTGGGTGAAGAAATCCAGCACGCTTTCCCAAAGGCAAAGGTTGTTAAAGCACTCAACACCATCTGGTGCGGGATCATGGTAAACCCATCTATGATAAATGGCGGCGACCACAGCACGTTTATCTGCGGCAACGACGCTACGGCCAAAGAAGAGGTAAAAGAAATCCTGAAATCATTTGGGTGGTCAGGTAACAATATACTCGACCTGGGCGATATTACCAAATCCCGTGGCACAGAAATGTACCTGCCCTTATGGCTCAGCATTTACGGGGCTACTAATAATGGTGCTTTCAACATAAAAATTGTAGGGTAAGCATTCCTTATTAGGTAAATCTATGCCGGCGGGAGTACTTTGACAGGTACTTCCGCCGGCCTTTTTGTTATATTTGTAAAAAAAATTTAGTCATTTATCACCCCCTCCGCTGATGCAACATCAGTATATAACAGTCAATACTATGGGGCACATTTTCTTTTATATAGGGCTTTCACTCCTGTCCATCCACGAAATGGACGCTATCCGTTGCAGGGAGTGGCGTATCTTTCCGGGGCTCTCACTGCTGAGCGACAGGTTAGGGTACATCATTTTCCTGTTTGCGCACATCCCCATATTCTGGTTTATATACTGGCAGCTCGCCTATAGCCCTTATTTGAGTAGGTTTATCCGCGGGTTCAGTATTTTTATGATAGTGCATGCCGGGCTTCACCTCTTATACCTCAAACACAAAAACAATGAGTTTAAAGACTGGATTTCCTGGACGATTATCCTTGGCGCCGGGTTATGCGGCCTGCTCGGGTTAGTCACGTAATATTTCCGTATAAATAAGTTGTGTTTAACTTTATCCTACATTAACACTAAAACATTTGTTAAAAAAAATGAATAAATTAAAAACTTCTTGGTATTGGTTTGCACTGTTCGCGCTTTGCTTTGTCGCCTTCCAGCAGGTGCAGGACAATATCAGGCCCAATTACTCCGGCGGCAATAGGATAATCACATATTTTTTGGGAGTTGCCCCAAATTTTTTTCCGGGTATTGGATTGCCGGCGTTGTTTGTCATGCTCATCCCGCAGGTCTTCAGCACAAAAAATACCAATAAATGGCTAAACGAAAAAAAGCACATTACAGCCAACGTATTTTCGGTGGCAGGGCTGGTGTCATGGGAGTTGTTGCAATTTACTGGCAAACTGAAATTTGACTGGAACGATATCCTGTGGACCATCATAGGCGCCATGATTTTCCAGTGCATCTGGACCGTATCGCCCCCGGCTTATAAAAAAGGAAAAAATTAACAGGCAAATCCGGACACCCAAGCTAAAAGGCAGGCAGGCTTTTGGTCTTGGCTTGAACTTTTATATAAATTTTATTAATACAGATTATTTATGACAGACAGGGATTATTTAAAACAGCTGAGGAAGCCCGATAAAGAGCATCCGCTCCGAGTACTCATGAGCGCCTGTTTATCCGGAATAACCTGTGGGTGGGACGGTACAGCCAATGGGGAATATCCTGCCGCATTGAAGCTGTTGCAATACGACACTGTAAGAGTAGTTACTTTCTGTCCCGAAGAATTTTCTTTCGGCTCACCCAGGGAAATGTGCGATATTCACGGCGGTACAGGGTTTGATGTCCTTGACGGCAAAGCACGCCTGCTCACAGAAAGCGGCAAAGACTGGACAGCAGGCATTATAAGGGCATCAGAAAAAATGCTCGAAATAGCCAGGCAGGAGGCTATTGAGCTTGCCGTATTGATGGATATTAGCGCCGCTTGCGGCAGCCAGGTCATTTACAGCGGTAACAGGTTTTCCCAAAACAAGATTTACCAGATTGGCGCGGGTGTAGCCGCTGCCCAGCTAATCCGGCACGGGTTTAAGGTGATAAGCCAGAGGGATTACGCCTCACTCGAAATCGTATATTCAAAAATAGATCCGGCACACCAGGCTGATCTTTCTAAAACAGACCACCACGAAATCCCTTGGTATAAAGAGTATTTCAAAAAAGGCTGAGGTTCGGGATTACACGGATAAGCAAACTACAATCGTCCGTGTACGTTAAACATTCCCCAAACCCCGTTCCGTTTTTTTCCACTACAGTATCTTTAGCCTGCAGTATGCTTATAGTTTATCATCAGGAGCGGCAGGCTTAGCACACTTCTTGGATACGCCGGTCCCGCCGTTCGCTGTATCTCCCCGCCGCAAAAGCCGGCGGCGGGGAGGATGCCGCTTCCGTCGGGGCTATGGGGAGGAGGCAGTGCAGCCCCGTAGGTACAGTATAAACATTGTTGACAAAGCTAAACTACTTTTAAATAGTAAATACATTATAGTATGGACAATACAACACATAGCGGTATGGCGCGCGTGGTGGAGCGCAATATCAAAACATTGCTAAAAAGGCGCAGGGAAGAGGAAGCAAAGCGTGCCCTGCAGGAAAAGATAGCCGATGCTATAACACATTTTACGGGCAGTATGGCATTTGTGTACATACACCTTATCTTGTTTGGCACATGGATATTGTGGAATGCCGGCGGTATAGGCTTAGAGCCTTTTGACCCTTCTTTTGTTATACTGGCCATGTTTGCCTCTGTTGAAGCCATTTTCCTCTCAACATTTGTACTTATCAGCCAGAACCGTATGAATGCCCAGAGTGATAAGCGGGATGAACTGACACTGCAGATCACCCTGCTTACCGAGCATGAGCTTACCAGGCTGATAACCATGGTGGAGGCAATAGCCAAAAAGGCTGAGGTTGAACTTCCTGACGATGTTGGCCTTGAAGAAATCACTAAAAACATTGACCCCGAAAAGGTAATGGATGCCATGGAACAAAAGGACAGGCAAAACAGCCCGTCCTGATTCTGTAACAATTCCCGAACCGTCAAACACTTACCGCCGTACCAACTTTTGTACTTTACCTGCTGCACAGTTAGCTTTCACAGAATTTTTCAGGAGCAGCCATCTACCGCCCTTCTGGAAGCCACGTCCTGCTGTCCGCTCTATCTCCCCGCCGCAAAAGCGGGCGGCGGGGAGGATGCCGCTCCCATCAGGGCTAAACCAAAAAAGCAGTGCCAGCCAGCTTCAGTATAACTTCCCGGTTCCAACGCATTATTTTTTATCCATGTCTATTTTAGGAGGTATTAGTTTGTACACCACCGGTGTAACTACCCGCGACAGCAGCGTGGAGCTGATAAGGCCTCCAATCATCACAATTGCCAGTGGCGATATCAGCGGGTTTGTACTTAGCGCTATGGGCAGCAGCCCTCCTATGGCAGTGAGTGATGTAAGGATTATAGGGAGGAACCTTACTTCGCCACCTTCTCGGATTGCCTCTTCCACACTGTGCCCTTGTTGCCTCAGTTGGTTGGTGAAATCTACAAACAATATTGAATTTTTTACTTCAACCCCCGCAAGCGCTATTAGGCCGATGGTCGCCACAAATGACAGCGTATTGCCTGTAAGCCATAAAGCAATAATTGCACCAACAATACCTAAAGGTATCACGGACAGCACAATAAGTGTGCTTTTGAAAGTTTTGAAAAGTAAGATTAAAATAGCAATGAACAGAAAAACAGTAACAATTATAACTGATTCAAACCCGCCAAAAGATTCTTTTTTGGCTTCATATTCACCGCCCATCTGGTAGCTGTAACCTTTCGGCATCTGAAGTTTATCCATCTTATCCATAACCTCGGTTATCACATTGTCAACAAGATGGTCTTTATCAACAAAGGCCGATACAGAAACTGTGCGTATTTTATTGTAATGATTTATGAACAGAGGGGAGCTTTCCATTTCTACTGTTGCAATGCTGCTTAGGGGTATAGCTGTACCTTTATTATTATTTACATAAACCTTGTCAAGGGAAGACAGTGTAGGTTTTTCCAGCTTTGGCGCTGTGAGTATGATATTGCGTTCATCGTCATTTTTATCCGTAAAACTCCCCAGGTTAAGGCCGGCAATGGCAAGCCGTACCGTACGGTCTATGTCTACAGTGTTTATCCCGAGCATCCTGGCTTTATCCTTATTTATATTAATCCTTATATCGGCCTTCAGGTTGGATACAGGGTTTGTAACATATATAGTACCGGATGTACCCTTGAGCAGTCGTTCGGCCCTTGCCGACAGCAGCCTCAGCGTATCGAGGTTTTCACCGTATAGCCTGACTTCTACAGGCGCTACAATAGGCGGTCCCTGCTCAAAATTCTTGACTTCGATTTTTGCATCAGGAATCCCGGTGAATTTTTTCCGCAGCAATTCCATCACTTCATATTTTCGCTCAGAAGTGGTTTCTTCATCCATTTGTATAAATATCTGGGCAAAATCAGGCGTATCTTTGGCAGGTATCACATTGTAATACACACGTGGATTCCCCCTTCCTACATTTGAAGTATAATATTTAATATCATTAATTTTTGAAAGTTCTTTTTCTACTACAAATGTTATCCTGTCGGTTTCTTTTATATTGGTTTGCAGCGGCGCCAAGATATTTACCAGGAACTGCGGTTTTTCTGAAGCAGGGAAGAGGCTGAAACCCACGGCAGGGATCATCATCAATGAACCGATGAATATGACAAGTGCCACAAGCGTTGTTTTCCAGGGGTGTTCAAGGGCTTTGTCAAGGAGCCTTGCATAGGTACCGTGAATCCCTTTTTGGAGTACCCGCAGAAATATATTGCCTTTATAATCAGGCCCGTGCTGCTTTAATATCCTGCTGGATAGAAACGGGATAATGGTGAGCGACACGACCATTGATGACAAAACGCTCATAATAACAGCCATAGGAAGCCCCCGTATGAAATCGCCCGATGCCTCAGGAAGGAAAACCAGTGGTAGGAATGCAATGATAAGGGTCACCGTACACCCTACAATAGATATACCTATCTGCTTTGTACCCATAAGGGTAGCCTCGAGCCTTGAGTGCCCTTCACGCATCCAGCGTTCTATATTTTCTACTACCACAATACTGTCATCAACCAGCAGCCCCAGCGCCACCACCAGGCCTACAATACTCAGCTGGTTAATATTATATCCTAAATAATTAAGCAACACTAAGCCAATAGCCAGGGAAAGTGGGATGGATATCATAACAATTATAGAGGCTCTTAAACCCAGCGGCAACAGTGTTATAGACACCAGGAGGATAGCTATTATAAAATCTACCCCCAGGCCTTCGAGCCTCTTATTGACATTGTCAGCCTGGTCAAAATTGTGCACCAGGTCAATGTTGTGGGGCAACGTCTTCCTGAACGTTTCAATAACAGGCAAATATTTATCCTGGATTTCAGAAATATTAAAACCTTCTTTCAGTGCGGCGGTTACTAATGCGGCACGGTGCCCATTTAAGCGGACAATATGTTTGGTTTCATCATAATCATTTTGTACAGACGCAATATCCCTGAGCAGTATATTTTTATCATTAGCGGCATAAACAACTGTATTTTCAATTTCGTCCAGTGAGTTGTAATTCCCGCTGGTTTTAATGTTGAAAGACCGTTTTCCCGCATCTACACTACCCCCCGGTATATTAGCAATTTCACTTTGTATGCTCCCGGTTATTGCATTTAGCGGAAGATTCATCCTTGCAATTTTATCAAGCTTCAGGTCAACCCTTACAATAGGTTCGGCAAGGCCGTGCACCTCTACATTCTTTAGTTCGGTAACTTTTTCGAGTTCTTCCTGAAGGTTTTCAGCATACCACCTTATCTTGTCAGCCGGGGCATTTTCACTTACAAGCGATGCCTGTATTATATTTACGTCAGATGGTATCTGTTTTTCTACATACAGGCTTTTTACATCCTGTGGCAATTGTTCCCTCAATGCGTTTACTTCGCGGACTATCTCCTGGTATTTCTCATCAACATCGCTGTTATATTTATATTCAACATTAAAAATAGCTACGCCATCCTGTATATTGGTTTTTATCCTTTTGATGTTTTCAAGCGCGTAGATTTTTTTCTCGGCAGGCTTCACTATAAGCTCTTCTATATCTTCAGGCGATGCTCCCGGATATATAGCGACTACGGTGAAATTTGGGCTGCTCAGCAACGGGTCTTCGCTCCTGCCCATGGTCAGTAATGTTGTGATACCAAGGGCTATAGCCATGATGAACATTACCAGGGTAAACTGGTAGTTCCTTACTGCATATTCAGATATTTTCATAGCTATTGTATAACTTTTATAGATGATTTATCAGTAAGGTAGGCATTGCCGGTGACAATAAGGTATTTATATCCTTCGAGGCCGGAAGCAATGATTACTTTTTCATTAGTAATCCTGTCAATAACTACCGGTACTTTTATTGCGGTTTTGCCGTCATTAGTCACAAAAACAAATCCTGTTTTGGCATTAGCATCCATTAGCGCCTCATAAGGCACAACAAACGCTTTAGTTTTGTTGGAAGCTGCTATACGTGCTGATCCAAACATGCCTGATGCCAGGCCGCTCACTTTATTGTCAATGCCTATTTCAACAAAGAAAGTACTGCTGTAAGGGTCAATACCCTGTGATTTGCGTACAATTGTCCCGCCGATGTTTTTGCCCGCAAGTGTTTCTGACGACAGGGTTGCTTTATCGCCGACAGCAACGGCTGCCCAGTCGCGGTCACTGATACCGGCCTTTAATATCCATGAAGCCTGCCCGGCGCCATTAACCCTTATGACTGGATCACCGGGATTAACCAGTTGTCCCGCATTAGCGGTTTTCCTAAGGACATATCCATTTTTTGGCGCGTAGATTTTAGAATATTTATAGTTGAAATTTGCCGCCTGGTTTTGTTCCTGGGCTATATTTAAAAGTGTTTTGGCATTTTGAAGCTGTTCAAGTGTTGCTACGCTGTCTTTGTACAGCGCCATTACCCTGTTATAATCACGTGTTGCTTTTTCTATGGCGAGCCGGCTTTGTGCTGTGCCTGATCCGATTTCGGTAAGGTCCAGTTCGGCAAGCACCTGTCCTTTTTGTACATAATCGCCTTCTTTAACATATATGTTTTTGATGAGCCCACCGGTTTTGAAAGACAGATCAACTTCGTCATCGGTGGAAAATTGGCCTGATACTATGATTTCTTTATCCAGTGTTTGCATTGCCAGGGGTTCCGTCTTTACCGATATGGTTTCAGTAGTTTTATTTTCCGGTTCTTTATCCTTACCGCATGATGCCGGCAATAGTGTAGCTGCTATAACCAGTATGGCAGATTTTAAATATAGTGTTTTCATTATTGATTGGTTTGATTGATTTTATAGGTTGCGTTCTGACGTTCAATATCGGTTAGCGCAGCAAGTACCCTGTATCGGGCAATGTTACCGGAAAGTTGCGATTGCGTAAGCTGGTTACGGGCATCAATATATTCTATAAGCGTATTAGCGCCCTGCCGGTACCCGGATTCTATGACCCTGAAATAACTTTCGGAAGCTTTGATATTTGCTGATGCAGCTTCAAGCTGTGCTTTTGAGGAGTAGTAATTGGAGAGTGCGTTTTGAGAAGCCATATCAAGCTGGCGGGTAATATTTTCTTTATCAAGCTCCAGTTTCTGTATATCCAGTTTGCGCTGTTGCGCCTTATGTGTATTGGCCTGGCCTTTGAACAATTTTATATCCATCTGGATGCCTGCGAAATAATACCTGGAATAGCCGTTATATTCCCAATCAATTCCCTGAGAACCCAAGTCAAGGAAAGCACTTATCTTAGGAATCCAGAAGCTACGGTCCATTTTCAGCGCTGTTTTGTTGATCTCAAGGGCCTGGTCAAGCTGTTGTAATTCTTCGCGTGTGTTCTTTATATTAATTAAAGCCGCATACTTTTCAGGGTCGGCATTATTTCCTGGTACGGTTTCTACCGGAGCATTAAGGTTCTGGTTAATCAGAAAATTAAAATACCGCCGGGCATTATCAAGTTCATTTTTCGCCTGAAGCAGCTGCGCATTTAAGCCTGCTATTTCAGATTCTGCCCTTTTTATATTGGCCTGTAGCCCTTTGCCGTTCCTGTACAGTGATTCGTTCACTTTAAGGTTTTGGTTCACCAGCGCCAGTGCGTTTTCATAGATAGCTATATTTTCGAGCATCATCAGGTAATTATAATAGGCGTTGCGTATGCCGGCTACAAGTTCACGCTTATATATAGCAAGTTCATGTTCCGGAAGGGCTGCCTGCTGTTGCTTTATCCTGTAATTGTAATATACATCCGTATTTACTATGGGCACACTTGTGCGTACATGCGCGTCATAATAATTATTCGGGTTCAGGTAAGACCGTATGTTTTCAAGTTGGGGAAAGTTGCCGGATCCGGTAAGCTGGTTCAGGGTGGCATATACAGGGTTCACAAGGTCTCCTACCGGGAAATTAAAATATCGGCCACCTTCGCCGCTTTGGTAACTGGTACTAAATGATACATCAGGCAGGAAATATCCTTTTGCCTCCTTTAATGCGGCAAGCGCGGTTTGCAGCGCGATGTTTTTTTGCCGGACAACAGTATTGTTCTTCAGCCCCTGTTCAATATAATTGTCCAATGGCTCCTGCGCCAATAAAAGCCCGGGGCAGAGGAACAGCAATATACATGCTATGCTGCGGGTTAATGGTATAGACATATTTACGTTATTAATTTAGTTTACAGTGTTAATTTATAAAGAAAAAAAACATTAAAGTTCAATAATCTTTAAGAATGATTCATATGATGTCGATAAGATGTGTGTACGCCTGTCCTCATCAAATATCATGCACCTGTCCCTGTTGTTGAGGGTACACATGCCGTGCATGAAAGACCAGATTACAAAGGCAACCACCTCCGGGTCATCCTTTTTTAGTGTCCCGGTTTTCATGCATTCTGCTACAGTTGCCTCAAGGAATTTAAATGAGGTATGTCCTTCACTCCAGCCTTCCTGCTCTATGCAGTTCAGGGGTGCCCTCTGTACAAACATGAGGTCATAATAATCTGGGTTGTCCATTGCGAAAGCCATGTATATTTTACCCATAGCCTTTAATCGCTCCATGGGATCCGCGACGGCAGCCAGGACAGCCATTTTTTGATTCAACAACTGGAACCCTTCATTATGCAGCGCGAAAAATATTTCGCCCTTATCTTTAAAATATATGTAAAGGGTTGTTGGGCTATACTCAATGCGGTCGGCTATATTCCGGATAGACATGTTGTCATAGCCCTTTTCCAGGAATATTTCCCTGGCGGCATTAAGAATGGCTTTCCGAAGGTCTTCCTTTGCTTTATGTTTTCTTTCTTTAATACCCATGCCGCAAATTTAGTTAACACTGTTAACATAAACAAAAATTTTTACGGTTTTTTTATAAAGGTAATTTTTTAAATCCTTGTCATAAATGAAGAATCATTTATTATTACTGACAGCGATTCTTTATTTTGGCTCCCTGTTGTGGTTATTGAAATAATTCCCTCAGAGAAAAATAAAGCCAGGGGCCAGAAAAAAAACAAAAGCAGATTTTTCATTTGTGGTGGGTTAAGCTGGGACATTTGAGTTGCGTAGATTTAATTTAGTTAATTGTTTATAACCTTAAGGCAGTAAATGCACTTATAATGATTTTTTTTTGAATGGGAGGAAGTTGTTGGCAGGTAGCAGCTTAATTATTTGAGCCTGATGAAGCTGGTTTATAGTAATGCAGCACCGATCCACCATCAAACGTCTTAGTTTTGATAAGATTTAATACTGTCCTGTCATTTATGTTGTCAAACAATTGCAGCCCTGGCCCAGCAATAACAGGAAAAATGCAAAGCTGGTATTCATCGACCAGGTTCAGGTTGGCTAATTGTATAATAAGGCTCCTGCTGCCGACCAAAACATCCCTGCCCGGTTGCTGTTTGAGTTCTGCTACTACTTGTTCAAGCGGTTTGGTTGCCAGTGTTGCACTGTCCCAGCCTGTTTCCGTTAGCGTGCTTGAAAAGATGATCTTAGGTATCCTGTCTATAGCCCTGGCAAAATCGTCCATAGATTTTTCACCTGTAGGATTATTTATCATGGGCCGCCAGTATTGCATAAGTTCATAGGTTGTCCTGCCGTACAGTATTGCACCCGACTCATTCAACAACTGTGTGTAATAATCGTGTACTTCGGCATCAGGTATGCCTGCGGTATGGTCACAGTTACCATCAAGTGTCATGTTGAATGCGGCGATTATTTTTGGCATTGGGTTTTAGTAAATTTTATGTTGGTTATTTAGCTTGATTAACAAGAAGAAAAAGAATTTCCTTTTGAATCTTTGGCAGTAAAACAACCATCTTTAAACGCTGTTTTATAATGGCAAAAAAGGTCTTCTAACTCTGAAGCAGTTAAATCAAATTCTAATAGTTCTGGAGGTAACTGATTAATAGATATACATTTTCTTCCTTTAACGGCAGCCTTACCCAACAAATATCTCACTCCAATTTTAGTTCCAGCATGTAAATAAACCTTGTCGGGATATAATTTACGAAAAGCACCAATTCGTAATGCAGTATCATATTTAGTGAGTACTCCAATACGTTCTGAGTCAATACTTTCTATTACAGATAATAAATCATCGAAAGATTTAGCTTTCTCTATTTTAGATTTTTCGACAACTAATCCAGAAGCAAATTTGTCTAGATTCTCTCTTCCAACACGTCTTTGATGACTATTAATCTTACCTTTTTTATCAATAGCCTTAGCTGCGACTTTTATCGCTCCGACAAGATTATCCTGAGCAAGACAATGAGATATATGCAGTTCAGAAAAGTTTCTTTTTCTTTCTCTAAACTCTTTAACTATTTCATCATACATAATACAGTTTTTTTAAATTTATAAATAACATAAAGTTAGTAAAGACATTTAAATGTTATTTAAAGGCCACACGATTATATCTCCTTCAACAGATACTGACTCAATAAATTCTGTTTCTACATAATTAGTAGTACTAATTCTACTCATTTTACGTCTATTTGCAGCAATAAATTGTAACTTTTGATCTGCTATATATGGTGGTAATACAAAATTAAACCCTTTTAATTTGTTTACTGTGCTCGGATATATGATCGCATCAGCCTGCTCAATAGTGTCAAATACATAATTAGTGAATGCAGTAGTTATTTTGTAATGTTTTGAATCACCTCTTGCTTCTGTTGAAAACTCTTTAGACAAAAATTGAATCATCTCTTGTACAACTCGGGAATTTTCATCATTTTATTCTTTAGCTAAATTTGAAAAACTTTTACTTATTTCCTCTAATTCTTTATGCTGGTCTTTTATGTCATCATTAGTAAGCAGGCTAACGCATAGAAGATTTTCTTTAGCAATCCATAGCCCTGTTGTAAGATATTCATATTCCTTGTCTATATTTTGACGGATTATTTCGCTTGTTTCAGGGATAGAAATTGAATCATCATTTGCACAATAGAAAGTTGATTGACCTGGTTCATTAGCTCTTCCAAAAAATTTAATGTTCTGTATGTCTTTTCTATATGATAATTCACCAACGGAACTAAAAAAATCTTCATTATCTCGATGGACTCGTGTTCGTACTAACTTAGTGCCTTTAGGAAAAATTACACACGGTATTGGAAACTCAATTGTGTTTAAAATATTCTTTATGTAGATATAACTTTCAATTGACTGACTTTCTTTTGCATTCTTTAATAATGTTAAAAAGTGCTGTAGTTCGATGAGATCAAATTTGTTATTCATTAAATGTATAAGGTAGAATGATAAACCTACGAAAAATCCCCTTACAAAAATTTTTTCAAACAAAATATTTTCATCACATTTCCTCCAGCTCCTGTTATTTTCTTACTTTTGGGGTGCACAAAAAAATAACGATAATTCAATAACAAACATGAATTTCGACAGAAAACAATTAACCAACGAACAATTACTTGATTTATATACGAAATTAATAAAACCACGCCTCATAGAGGAGAAGATGCTTATCCTCATCCGTCAGGGTAAGGTGTCAAAGTGGTTTTCCGGCATAGGGCAAGAGGCTATTGCTGTGGGTGTTACCGCCGTTTTAGACAAAGATGAGTACATCCTGCCCATGCACCGCAACCTGGGCGTTTTTACCGGGCGCGACATTCCGCTGTACCGCCTGTTCTCGCAATGGCAGGGCAAGGCCAACGGCTTTACCAAGGGCCGCGACCGTTCTTTCCACTTTGGTACACAGGAGTTTAAGATCATAGGCATGATATCGCACCTAGGGCCGCAGCTGGGCGTTGCTGATGGTATTGCGCTGGCTAACACGCTGAGCAACAACGGTAAAGTTACCGCTGTATTTACCGGTGAGGGCGCTACGAGCGAGGGCGATTTCCACGAAGCGCTGAACATTGCCGCCGTGTGGGACCTCCCGGTGCTTTTTATCATCGAGAACAACGGCTACGGGCTTAGTACCCCTACCAACGAGCAATACCGCTGCGAAAACCTGGCCGACAAAGGCATTGGCTACGGCATGGAATCGCACATAATAGATGGTAATAACATACTTGAAGTATACACACAGTTAAGCGACATTGTTGCTTCTATGCGCCAGAACCCACGCCCGGTGCTGCTGGAGTTCAAGACCTTCAGGATGCGTGGGCATGAGGAGGCGAGCGGCACTAAATACGTTCCGCAGGAGCTTATGGATATGTGGGCGATAAAAGACCCGGTAGATAATTACCGCAACTACCTAAAGGCAGAAGGCGTGCTGACCGATGAGCAGGATGATGCAATGCGTTCCGAACTGAAGAAAGAAATAGACGAGCATTACCAGCAGGCTTCGGCTGAACCGGCTATTGTTGCCAGTCTAAGCGAAGAATTAAATGATGTTTACAAACCCTATCAATTTGAGGAAGTTAAAGCTTCATCAGAAGCTGAAAATATACGGATGATTGATGCGATATCACAGGGGTTAAGGCAAAGTATGGAGCGCCATGAGAACCTCGTAATCATGGGGCAGGACATTGCCGAATATGGCGGGGCTTTCAAGATTACCGAGGGCTTTGTGAAAGAGTTCGGTAAAGGCCGCGTGCGCAACACCCCAATTTGTGAGTCGGCTATTGTTTCCACAGGCATGGGATTATCTATAAACGGCTACAAATCAGTTATTGAAATGCAGTTCGCCGATTTCGTTTCCACCGGGTTTAACCCTATAGTAAATTACCTTGCCAAAGTGCACTACCGCTGGCAGGAAAAGGCTGATGTTGTAGTGCGTATGCCTTGCGGGGCAGGGGTACAGGCGGGGCCTTTCCACTCACAGACGAACGAGGCGTGGTTTACCAAAACACCGGGGCTTAAAGTAGTTTACCCGGCATTCCCCTATGATGCCAAAGGTTTGCTTGCTACGGCAATAAACGATCCTAACCCGGTAATGTTCTTTGAGCACAAGGCTTTATACCGTAGCATATACCAGGATGTGCCGAAAGATTATTACACTTTGCCTTTCGGTAAGGCATCGTTACTAAAAGAAGGTGAGGATGTTACCATAATTTCGTTTGGCGCGGGAGTACACTGGGCGCTTGAAACTTTAGACAAAAATCCGGACATAAAGGCCGACCTTGTTGACCTTCGCACACTACAGCCGCTTGATACGGAAGCTATATTTAAATCAGTGAAAAAAACAGGTAAAGTGATTATCCTTCAGGAAGATACATTGTTTGGCGGTGTGGCCAGCGATATCTCGGCAATGATCATGGAAGAGTGCTTTGAGTACCTTGACGCCCCGGTAAAGCGTGTAGGCAGCCTGGAGAGCGCTATACCGTTCACTAAAGCCCTGGAAGACCAGTACCTGCCCAAACAACGCTTTGAAACCGCACTGGCAGAATTGATGGCTTATTAGTAATTTTAACAGAAAAAACGCGCTAAAGACGGCTTGCATGCCCTTATGTGGATGCATAGCCCTGATGGGAGCGGCATCCTCCCCGCCGCCCGCTTTTGCGGCG
>NZ_NOXV01000071.1 GCF_002251835.1 Flavobacterium cyanobacteriorum | reverse complement strand
CCGCCGCAAAAGCAGGCGGCGGGGAGGATGCCGCTTCAATCGGGGCTGGCAGTAAAGCCCGGGCATACCAGGCAAATCCCGGCACATTACACCTGCATTGTCATATATTTCCATACCTGCCAAACAAATAAGCAAAATAATAACACCACTTCTTTGGATAACAAAATAATAGTATTACATTTGCAGCCTTAACGAAAGGAGGTGTCATACTATGTTGATTATACCAATTAAAGACGGAGAAAATATTGATAGGGCGCTAAAGCGCTACAAAAGGAAATTCGACAAAACCGGAGTTGTACGTCAGCTAAGGGCTCGTCAGGCTTTCACCAAACCATCTGTAGTAAGAAGGGCTGAAATACAAAAAGCAGCATACATCCAGGGACTAAGGGACTCATTAGAAAGTTAATATTTCCTGATTAAATAAATATAACCGTTAGCAGAAAAGTATAACTTTGCTGTTAACGGTTTTTTTATGGTTGACAGTAAAACAGCATACAAAGATTACCTGCAGAAAGAGAAAAACTACTCTCTGTTAACCCTGCGTGCCTATCTGGATGATATAACTTCCTTCGAGGCTTTCATAAAAGAGGCAGATGAAGGCGCAACCCTCGAAGAGGCCAGCTACAGCCAGGTGAGGAGCTGGATTGTGCACCTTGTAGATAATGGCATTTCCAACAGCTCGGTGAACAGGAAAATGTCATCATTAAAATCATTTTACAAATTCCTGCTCAAAACCAGGCAGATTGAAGCCAGCCCCATGCAGAAACACAAATCGCTGAAAACGGCCAAAAAAGTACAGGTACCGTTTTCTGAACAGGAACTGCAGGATATAACCACCGAAATTCATTATCCGGATGATTTTGAAGGAATACGTAACAGGCTCATCATTGAGCTATTCTATACTACAGGCATCCGCCGCGCCGAACTTATCGGCCTGAAGCTGAGCAGCTATGACCCCGGCAACGGCACACTTAAAGTTTTAGGCAAAAGGAATAAAGAGCGCATACTGCCGGTACTGGGATGTACGGCAGGCCTTATACAGAAATACCTTTCAGAAAGGGCAGGCCTGCCCCATATCGCACATCCGGAGATGTTAATTTTAAATACTGCCGGGAAAAAAATTAACGAAACTTTTGTATATAGGTTAATAAATAGTTACTTTAGTGTTATCTCCGGAAAAGTTAAGAAAAGCCCACACGTTTTGCGGCACACTTTTGCTACCCATCTTCTCAATAACGGAGCCGATTTAAATTCAGTTAAAGAATTATTAGGGCATGCGAGTTTGTCATCAACACAAATATACACCCACAGCAGCCTTGCTGAGCTTAAAAAAGTGTATGAGCAGGCACATCCGCGCAACCTTGATGATTCATAAGTTTAATTTTTTAATTAAGTAATTTTTATGAAAGTAAATGTTCATGCGGTCAACTTCACGGTTGACAGGAAACTGGTTGGCTATGTTCAGCAACGGCTGGATAAACTGGATAAATATTATGACAGAGTAGTTTGTTCGGATGTTTTTTTCAAAGTGGATAACACAGGAGATAAAGCAAACAAAATTGCAGAACTGAAAATTAATGTCCCGGGAGATGAATTTATAGTCAAAAAACAGTGTAAAACATTTGAAGAAGCTGTAGTACTTGCGGCAGATTCCATGGAACGTTTACTGATGAAAAGAAAGCAGAAAGTAGGCGCAAAATCCTGACAGGAAAAAAATTATCAAAAATGTTTTGATTAAAAAATAAAATCTATACATTTGCAGTCCGTTAGAAATAGCGGACTTTTTTATTGGANGTTTTTTTCAAAGTGGATAACACAGGAGATAAAGCAAACAAAATTGCAGAACTGAAAATTAATGTCCCGGGAGATGAATTTATAGTCAAAAAACAGTGTAAAACATTTGAAGAAGCTGTAGTACTTGCGGCAGATTCCATGGAACGTTTACTGATGAAAAGAAAGCAGAAAGTAGGCGCAAAATCCTGACAGGAAAAAAATTATCAAAAATGTTTTGATTAAAAAATAAAATCTATACATTTGCAGTCCGTTAGAAATAGCGGACTTTTTTATTGGAAGTTGCCGGTGTAGCTCAGCTGGCTAGAGCAGCTGATTTGTAATCAGCAGGTCGTGGGTTCGAGTCCCTCCATCGGCTCTGGTAACTTACTATTGATGTTCAGTTACTTATTGGATTTTAAGGTTAAGGGGAGATACTCAAGCGGCCAACGAGGGCAGACTGTAAATCTGTTG
>NZ_NOXV01000061.1 GCF_002251835.1 Flavobacterium cyanobacteriorum | reverse complement strand
GCACTAAAGAAATTTAATAAAATAAAAGTTTAAACCACTTCAATTTAAATTTTGGACAATACTATTTAGCTCAGGAATATTTTGCACAAAGTAATTTAATTCTTCATCTGTAAGTTGAGGTACATTTACAACGGTTGAATTATTATGTAATAATTGTTTGTCGAAATAATTAAATTTTAGAATTTCCAAAGCATAACTTCTACAAGAAATAATTAATTTTATTTTCTTGTTTTCTCGAAGAATAGCTATTAGCTCTCTAAATGCTTCTGCATCTCCTTCTAATAATTTTTCAAAACTGTCTATGTAAATTAGCTGATTTGTAAATTCTTTAAACTCGCTGAATATTTCTTGAACGCTTAGATCAACATTAATTTCGTGTAAGGTATTAATCAAGGAGCTTTTTAAAAATTGGTCTGCAGCAAAAGAAATAATACAGGTATCCTCAAGTGATTCTAAAATTTGTTTAGCATAGGCAGACTTTCCAGAACCAGCTTCTCCGTCAATAAAAATAAATTGATTTTGGTTTATTAAGTCTGTAACTGGGAAATCCAATAAATTTCTTTTCAATTGCACTCCAGATATATTGGATTGAATCTTATTTAAAACGTTTTTTGTTTGTTCAATTATACTCCTTAATCTTGCTTCCCTGTTTTCAAGATTAATAATTATCTTTTGAATAAAATTATTATTCCCATTTACAAAATCGCCTCCTCCAGTATTGATTGTTGAATTACTAATTATATTTTTACCTGCTCCCACAAACTAAGATATTTGATTACCGTCCCCATTTATAAAATTTCCTCCTCCTGTATTTACATTTCCAGTTATTACATTCTTACTATTGGTGATGGAGTTTTCAACTTTGGAGAATTTATGGATAGCTTCTTCCAAATATTTTATAAATTCTGGGTTATCTTCTATAGAATTATTAATAATAGCGGTAGCATTACTAATAGCTTCCATATTTTCAGGATTGTCCTGTAACGTTTTTAATGAACTTTTTGGCTCATTATTTTTATAAAATAATGATTTTAACCAAGCTAATGCTCCTTCAGAAATTTTCTCTCCACTTGTTTCAAAAGCCTTCTCTAATCCTTTTGTTGCTAACGTTGTTAAAAGACCCGTAATTGCTGCTGTTGTAACTATAGGCATATTATAATTTTATATATTGTTTACGGTAAATTTACTAAAAATAAACTCCGTGAATATCATATACCTGTTTGTGGTCATCTCAAAATTTAATTTTTTCCGTACTTTTGATTTTAGATATCTGGTTGTAAATGAATAGTTGTCATCTTCTTTTTTAAATTTTTAATTTAAACAAAAAAAGCCCTCATTTTAGCGAAGGGCTTTGTGAAGTATCTATTCTAAAGGAATCCAATCAATTACTGACCCATTACATTCAGGCGTATCCGGACAACAAATATATTCTTCGTCATATTCATCTTTAAAAACTTTGTACTGACCTACTTTAAAAATGTTGTTACAATGGATGCATACAATTTCACTATTCAATTGTGGTATATTTCTATAAGGATAATTGTCACGAAGATACTTTTCTTTGTCTTTGATTACTACTTCTTCCATAAGTCTATTAGTTAACTGCTAATATACCAAAATGTGACATTTTTTTTTAAACACTTGAATAAATTTAATAGTGCTATCCTATTTACTGACCTAACCGACAGATATCTTGAAGAATTCAAGTCGAAGTTGCTTAGTAGCTTAAAGCCAAATTCTGCTTCTTCTTATTTCAATATTCTGAAACATTCTATTCATGAAGCTTATAGAAGAGGGTTAATAAAAGATAATCCCGCTGAAAGGGTAAAATGTATTAAAGAGGTAGATACAAATAGAGAATATCTCACAAAAGAGGAAGTCGACAGTCTAATTGCTACTGAATGCAGATATGATGTTCTTAAGCGAGCATTTTTATTTTCTTGCCTGACTGGATTACGTTGGAGCGATATACACAATCTAAAGTGGAAAGATGTAAGGTGTGATGGGGGCATTTACCTGTACGGTAAGTTTTAGTAGGCTTCTTAAACCCATATGCATCGTTTTGTAGCTGATATAGTCTCTCAGTCTGTATTTTTTCAGCAAGCATATAAGTTTGCTTATTCATCTGTTTTTTTGCTGGATTACCTTTTTCGTTCTCAAGATAGAGTTTGAGATTTTCCTGCCATTGCTTTTGATGAGCATAGAGGTCTAAATAAAGCGCATATCGTCCTTCTTTCAATTTTCTTTTGCGAATTGTAACGGTCATTTTTATTAAGTTTTATTGAGTTTAACAGGATAAATTTAAAATCAATAAATGCTCAATACAACTTTTGGATTAATATCCATACAATCGGAAACAATCGGAAAATAATAACTCACGGGAGCCGTGAGTTTATAAATGGTTTCACTATATAATGTTTCTTATTGCTTTCTATTGTTGACTTGATTTACTTTCCGATACAAAAAGTAATTAACATTGATTATCAATACTTTACGACTTTGGGGTACAAATAAGGTACATTACTGCATTAAAAAACCCCTTTTGGGGCTAAAATAGTGTTTTAGGTTTGAGGACTTCCAATACGGGAAGTAAGAAACTTTCCGCCTAACATTTCAACTTCACATTGCACGTTCAATTTCGTGGTATGGTATGTTTTCAGCTTTCTGTATTTGTTCCATTATTCGCAAATACCTTTTGGTTGGTTTCCCTGCATACGTTTTTTTGAAATTCTTTTTATACAGTTCGCTGTAAAGGTTATCACTTTTGAAGTAAGCCCCTAATGTTTTATCCAGTTGCCTGTACTTCTTACTTTGGGTTTGTGTTTCGTACATACAACCGTTGNCGCCTAACATTTCAACTTCACATTGCACGTTCAATTTCGTGGTATGGTATGTTTTCAGCTTTCTGTATTTGTTCCATTATTCGCAAATACCTTTTGGTTGGTTTCCCTGCATACGTTTTTTTGAAATTCTTTTTATACAGTTCGCTGTAAAGGTTATCACTTTTGAAGTAAGCCCCTAATGTTTTATCCAGTTGCCTGTACTTCTTACTTTGGGTTTGTGTTTCGTACATACAACCGTTGAACGCTTCACGGTGTAAAAAGTAACCGCCTATTGAATACAGTTTACGGCAACGCTTCTTTGTTTGTGGGCAAATGAAATACCATATTTCACCCTTGTTCAGGTTTGAAGGGGTTGAGGTCAAATATACTTTATAGTTTCGGGGTTCGTCCCTGTATTTGTAATCCAGTTCAATGTATGGTTG
>NZ_NOXV01000186.1 GCF_002251835.1 Flavobacterium cyanobacteriorum | reverse complement strand
TGGTTAAGTTTGATAGTGTTAAATTTTATTTAGGACAGGATTGATTTCAGCCTAATCATTTTTTTAATTAAACTTTTTTTTTGGCGTTGAATACGTCTATTAAACCTATACCAACTAATTCTTATTAAAAAAGTTAATCGATGAAATGATTAAAAAAAAAGTTGTATTGCCCTATATTTATTGAAGTTGTAATAATTTTAATACTTCTGTTAAGGACTGTAATTATTTAAGGGTGTTTGTACTTGTTATAAATTTGTTAAGAAGTATAAGAATTATATCAAAATATAACAAACGCAGATTTCAGGAAATTTAAAATTATGTACGTTATTATTTAATAAATAAATATTAAATCTAATATGTAAATTTTGACTTCAGTCCATTCATTTAAAGCACGAATAAATATGTTAAATTTTTTCTAAATTTTCAAGATATATATCTGCCTGCAGGAGTATTCCGGATTTTGTTTCTGCATCCATTTTATCCCAGGTTTTATATGCCATACCTATTCTTGGGTTAAACTCAAGTTTGGCACGGTGCCTGTCGTAGAAGTTCCAGTAAAGGCTGTTAAAAGGACACGCTTTGTCTCCTGTGCGCTTTTTAGGATCATAATAACATGTTGTACAGTAATGGCTCATATTATTGATGTAATTCGCACTGCTTACATACGGTTTTGTACCTACCAGGCCACCATCGGCAAACTGGCTCATCCCGCGTGTGTTGGTTAGTTCAACCCAATGTATGGCATCAATATATATACCCAGGTACCACTGGTCTACATCATCTGGCAGAATGCCGGCAAGCAATGCAAAATTTCCGGTAACCATAAGCCTTTGTATGTGGTGGGCATAGGCAAATTGCAGGGATTGCTTTATGGCGTCCCGCAGGCAGTTCATCCTGGTTTCACCTGTCCAGTACCAGGCGGGTAGCCTCCGGTTGTGTTCCAGGAAATTCAGGGTTTCAAACTCAGGCATCTTGAGCCAGTAAATGCCCCTCATATATTCCCTCCATCCAAGTATCTGGCGTACAAAGCCCTCAAGCTGGTTGTAGGCAATGCCTTGTTTATTCCCTTCCCAGGCTTTGATAGCCGAAGCAATAACTTCGTGGGGTGAAATCATCTTAGTGTTGAGGCAAAATGACAGCCTTGAATGATAAACCGACCATTCACCCGGCATCATGGCATCCTGGAATGTACCAAAAAGGGAGAGGCACTCATTACAGAAAAAAGCCAGCAGCTCAAGCGCCTGCTCGCGGTTAACAGGCCATATAAGGTGCTTTTTGTCGACGCTGCCTATCGTTACAATCTGATGTGATAGTATTTCATCAACAATATCCGAAACATCATTATCAAATACCAGCGGGTTTACAGGCTTGTGCCCGGCCGGCAGTTTCTTTCGGTTATCATGGTCATAATTCCACTGCCCCGTCAAGGGCTCATCGCCCTTCATCAGTATATTGTGCTTTTTCCGCATGTAGCGGTAAAAACTCTCCATCAGGTAACCTTTCTCTTTGTATTTAAAAAACTCAGCCAGCTCACTCCGGTGGGTGTAAAAATGTTCCGTATCGGCAAATGAGGTTTCAATACCGGCTTCATCGCAAAAATTTTTCAGGATTTCATCCACGCGATATTCATCGGGGAGCAGGTACTCGAATTTTTTTATGTGGTGCTCCTTTATCAGTTGCCCGCAATTTTTGGGTATGTCCTGCAGGTTATCAGCATCAGAAAGCCTGAAATAGCGCACCTGGTGGCCGCTTTCTTTGAGATAGTTGGCAAAGCCGCGCATGGCACAAAAGAATGCTGCTATCTTTTGTATGTGATGCCAGGTATAGTCGGTTTCAGTGCGCACTTCCATCAGCACATACAATGTCTCATCACACGTAGTGCTAAACCATGAATGATTACGGTTTAGCTGGTCGCCAAGTATAAGCCGTAGCGTGTTATATGTTTTTGCCATAGGAGAGAAATACTACAGGCAAATTTACAGCAAAAACAGCATTATCGTATGGGTTTAACGGGTAGTTAGCTATTGTTTAATTTTAATGATTGCTAGTTCTTCAGCCTGTTCAGCTTATCAAAATTAAGCACATGCAGCGTGCTGCCTTCTTTATCAATAAGCCCTTCACTTTTAAAATCGGTTAACGTGCGGCTTACGGTTTCTGGTGCCGTTCCTGAAAGCGCAGCAAGGTCATCCCGGCTTATTTTTATGCTTTTACCGTCGTTACTGTGCTGGTTGAGCAGGCGTACTATCGTTTCGGCAATCCGTTTGCGTACAGAGGCATAAGCAATTTGCAGGAGCCGCTGTTCCTTTTCCTGGATGTTATTAGCCAGCAGTTTTATAAATTTTACGCCAATATCGGGGTAAAGGTATAAAAGGCGGTCAAGCTGTTCTACCGGCAGGAAACTGAGTTCGGTGTCTTCAAGGGCTATGGCAGTGTCATTATACGTATCGTTAGACAGGATGATGCTAATATCCAGGTAATCATTGGCTTTGTGTATCCCTGTGATCAGTTCTCGCCCGTCTTCGGTCAGTTTTACTGTTTTAACCCTGCCGCTTATAATAAAGTAAATCCCTGTAACACGGTCGCCTTCATAATGTATGTGCTGGTTCTTTTTAAACTTACGGCTGCTGCGTTCCTGCATTATCTGTTTAAGCTCTTCAAGCCCATCTTTTTTTGATACAACCTCGTTAAGCTTTTCAGGTGTCTGCCCGTAAAAAAGCTGGTGTATCTCTTTTTTTTTCAGGCGGCTTTCCACAGCCCTCAGCAGTTCGGTATCATCAAAAGGCTTGGTCAGGTAATCATCAGCGCCAAGTTCCATGCCTCTCCTTATATCCGGCCGTTCGGCTTTGGCCGTTAAAAATATAAAGGGCGTGGCGCGGGTTTGCTCATTATCGTTCAGGGCTTCAAGTACGCCATAGCCATCCACTTCAGGCATCATTATATCGCACAATACAATATCGGGCTGGTGCTTTACAGCAAGTTCGATGCCTTCTTTGCCGTTACTGGCCTCATAAACCTCATAACCTGAAAGCTCAAGTATTTCGATAACATTTTCCCGAATATCATTGTTATCTTCAATTATTAGTACTTTTGTCATAGTATAGGGAATAGTATAGTAAATGCAGTTCCTCGTCCTGCTTCGCTTATAAAATCTATAGTGCCGTTCATCAGCTTCACATAGCGCGATACAATATTCAGCCCCAGCCCTGTCCCGGGTATATTGCCGGTATTTTGCGCACGGAAAAAGGCTTCAAAAAGGTGTTTGTGCTCCTCTTGGGGTATGCCGATGCCATCGTCTTCTACGGTAATCTGGCATTTACCTTCGCCAATATAGGTGCCAAATTTTATTGTGGTAGCTTCGCCGGAATATTTTATCGCGTTAGAAATAAGATTAATAATACAATTTTTCAGGAGATTGCGGTCAAGCCTAACCAATGAATGCTCGCCGTGGTGGCTATAGGTTATTATTTGTTGTTTTTTTGAAAGCAGCTGCATTTCCTCCACTATTTCCTTAGAAAAAGCTATAAGGTCAAACGTGCTGTAAGCTACTTCTACTTTTCCCGCTTCGGCTTTTTCAACATGAAGGAAATCGTCGAGGATAATGGTCAGGTTGCTTACGGCATTCCTGATTTTTTGTATATGCCTGTCTATCTTAGCGTTGCCTGTTCCTTCAAGATAACGCTCTATCAACGAATTAGAAAGCTGTATGGAGCTTAACGGCGTACGGAACTCGTGCGAGGCCATGCTCAGCAGGCGGCTTTTCAGCTTGCCAAGTTCTTTTTCCTTTTCAAGGGCATGGCTTAGTTCTTCTTTGGTTTCTGTCAGCGCGTCAATAGTTTCATTAAGCGAAACGGTTCTTTCTTTTACGAGTTCCTCAAGGTGCTGCGTATATTGCATCAGGCGGTTCTCGGCTTCTTTCTGGTGGCTAAGGTCGTGTATAAAGCCGGCAAAAAAACGCATGCCCTCATACTTTACTTCACTTACGCCTAACCTGAAAGGGAACACGGCGCCATTCTTCTTTCGGCCCAGCACATCGCGCCCGTAACCGATAATATGCGGAATATGGGTTTGCCTGTATTTATCAATATAGCCATCATGCCTTTCCCTGTCAGGCGACGGCATAAGCACCGCGATATTTTTTCCGATAACCTCTTCAGGCTCATAAAGAAAAAGGCGGCAGGCCGATGGGTTTATAGACTCTATTATACCTCTCTCATTAATAGTTATAATACCATCAATGGCATTTTCTATAATGGCTTCCAGTAAGGCATCATTTCTCATGGGAATGGGCTATATGGCAAATATCGTAAAATACTCTTATACTCCCATGCAATTTAATAATGTATTAGGCCGGCATTACCTGCAGGCCTACAATATTAAAAAAACTCTCACCGGCCTCTTTTGCCCATTCCAAGCAAACATCTGAATTATAATAACTTGCTGTTTTTACAACTGCTTTTGCCAAAGTAATTGCTTCTTCATCTTCAAGGATAAACCTTTCGCGGAGCTCACCGGGGGTGAGTTTCAGGGTTACGGAATTTATTCCTGAAGCATTGTCATTAGTGACCAGCATCTGTGTTTTTTTTCCTTGTATTTTTACAATACCCGAAGTACTGCTGTTGCGCAGCAGGCTGCTGTTTACAATAAATTCATCGGGCGAAACACCTTCCAGCAGATTGCTGCCCAGCCCGTTGTTGCCTTTTATAGATATAGTTCGGTGGCCTTCGGGTACCAGGGGCGGAAGGCTGCGTGCGGTGCCTGAAATTCCATGGATACCCGCCATTTTTTGCAATATTACCGAAAGGTTGATACCTGTTATGCCTTTTTTTGCCCTGCAGGTGATAGCTTCTGTATTAAAATAAGAAGCAAAGCAACATTTAATAGCGTATATCAGGGCTACATTCCCGCTGATGTTCAGGTAGGATTCCATGCCGCAGGGTTCTCCGTTGCGCTGGTAATAGCTGCTGCTGCGTACGGCGAGGGGCTGCCCGCCTGTGTCGAAAAGGCTTTCACACATCCGGTTTATGGCAATTTCAAGTTTCACCGGGAATCTGGCATTGAACAGAAGCTTCTTGGCCGATTTTGAAATTTCTTCAATACTTTCAAAATTGGCATGAACAGCTTTTTCGGTAAGCGATAAGAGCGTGCCTTCAATGGCATTGTATTCCAGAAAATAATCAAATCCTTCTGAGGTAAGCACAAATCCTTCGGGGACCTTCATGTCAGGGTCATCCAGGTTATACAGGTCTGCCATAAAAGCTGCTTTCACACCTGCCAGTGCGGTATCAGCAGCTGATATTTCGCTGAATTTTTTTAAATATCTTTTCATGGCATTATCCCTAATTACAGCAAAGATACCTGCGGACAAAAGCGCAGGAAATGATATTCATCACATTTATCTGAAGCAGAGGTTTATGAAAATACGCTATATTTGCACGCTTAAAAAGTAATATAAAATGAAAGCAGGAATTGTAGGATTGCCTAATGTAGGCAAATCAACACTTTTTAATTGTCTGTCTAACGCCAAAGCGCAAAGTGCCAACTTCCCGTTTTGCACCATTGAGCCCAATATTGGGGTGGTAAACGTACCCGACCCCAGGCTTGAAAAACTTGAGGAACTGGTGAAGCCGGAGCGTGTGGTTCCTGCAACTGTTGAAATAGTAGATATTGCGGGACTTGTAAAAGGTGCCAGCAAAGGAGAGGGGCTGGGCAACCAGTTTTTGGGCAATATAAGGGAGTGCAATGCCATAATCCACGTACTCCGCTGCTTTGATAATGATAATATTGTGCATGTTGACGGCAGTGTAAACCCAATAAGGGATAAAGAAACCATTGATATAGAACTTCAGCTGAAAGACCTTGAAACAGTTGAAAAACGCCTTGAAAAGGCAAAAAAAACAGCTAAAGTAGGTAATAAAGAAGCCCAGGCAGAAGTAAGCCTGCTGGAGAAGATAAAAGAGGCTTTGTTACAGGCGAAGTCGGCGCGTACGGTACAGCTACAAAATAACGAGGAACAGGAACTTATAGACAGTTTCCAGCTGATAACTACCAAGCCGGTATTGTACGTTTGTAACGTAAATGAGGAAGCCGCGGCTACGGGCAACCAATATGTAGCGCAGGTGCGTGAGCTGGTGAAGGATGAAAAAGCTGAAGTAATGTTCCTGGCTGTAGGGACCGAAGCCGATATTACCGAACTGGAAACTTATGAAGAGCGCCAGATGTTCCTGGAAGACCTGGGGCTTAAAGAACCGGGCGCTTCGGCACTGATACGCGCGGCCTACAGGCTGCTTAACCTCCAGACGTATTTTACGGCAGGTGTGAAAGAGGTACGTGCCTGGACCATTAATGTGGGCGACACAGCCCCGCAGGCCGCAGGAGTGATACATACTGATTTTGAAAAAGGCTTTATACGTGCCGAAGTAATTGCTTATGATGATTATGTGGCCTACGGCTCAGAAGCCAAAGTTAAAGAGGCCGGCAAGCTGCGTGTAGAAGGCAAGGAGTATATTGTTAAGGATGGCGATGTAATGCACTTTAGGTTTAACGTGTAGTGTTTGACTTTAATAAAAAAACAGCCTGCTTATAAGCAGGTTTTTTTATTTAAGGAGAAGTCTAACAGCTCTAAGAATCCCTATTAATGGGGCATTTTTATTTTTAACATTTTTATAATAAGGAAGTAAAAAATACCAATAAAAAAGCCTCCTGTTTATGGACAAGAGGCAACCCAAATGTTTTCACAACGGAAACTATTTATTTACTTCAATTAGTTGTTTATCAATGTTTTAAGTGTTTTGAAACAAATATAAGGTACAAATAAGGCTCAAATACATACTGTAAACTTGCTTTTGGGGTATGGGTTTCAACTTAACATTGCCCGTTCAATTTCGTGGTATGGTATGCTTTCAGCTTTCTGTATTTGTTCCATTATTCGCAAATACTTTTTGGTTGGTTTTCCTGCATACGTTTTTTTGAAATTCTTTTTATACAGTTCGCTGTATAGGTTATCACTTTTGAAGTAAGCCCCTAATGTTTTATCCAATTGCCTGTACTTCTTACTTTGGGTTTGTGTTTCGTACATACAACCGTTAAACGCTTCACGGTGTAAAAAGTAACCGCCTATTGAATACAGTTTACGGCAANTTTTGGTTGGTTTCCCTGCATACGTTTTTTTGAAATTCTTTTTATACAGTTCGCTGTAAAGGTTATCACTTTTGAAGTAAGCCCCTAATGTTTTATCCAGTTGCCTGTACTTCTTACTTTGGGTTTGTGTTTCGTACATACAACCGTTAAACGCTTCACGGTGTAAAAAGTAACCGCCTATTGAATACAGTTTACGGCAACGCTTCTTTGTTTGTGGGCAAATGAAATACCATATTTCGCCCCTGTTCAGGTTTGAAGGGGTTGAGATCAAATATACCTTATACTTTCGGGGTTCGTCCCTGTATTTGTAATCCAGTTCAATGTATGGTTGTTCGCTTTGGGTGTTTACCTGTATTGAAATACTGCCTGTGGGGTTTCCGTTCCTGCTCCAGTTGAGTGTACCGCTTTTAATCTGTTTCGGATCAAGGTAGCCCCAACCTTTCAACTTTGAAACATGTATTTGCAACGCTTCATTGTATAGGGTTGGGAATGTATGGGGCTTTGGCATTTGAAATTTATTTTGAAAATGAAACCTAAATCATTAAGGAACTTTGCAATAAAAAGGCTTAATCGTGCCAACGCTTTATTTTAAATTCGTCCGGTTCGCCAAAATTGTGTTTTACGCTTTCTGTTTTTGGCAATACATACGGCATAAGTTTACAAAGTATGTTCAGCCGTTGCACGGGTTCAAGTTCTTTGAGGGTGTCGGGTAGCTGTTCAAGTTCCTTTTGCATTAACTCTTTGAGGGTGTCCCGTATGTTTCCAGTTAAAGGCTTGTTATACTCAACCTGTGGTTTATCATTTTTCAGCCTTTCGGTTTGGCTCTTTAGTAGTTCCTTTACTTCGGTAAAGTCCAGTTCCCCGAAATCGGAAACCCGTACATATTTGTAAACCCATTCGTAAACAAATAACCTTTGGGTTGTGTTCAGGTTAGCTTTGTCGGTAACGGCTGCAAATTCCTGAACTGCTTTTAATGGGGTTTCGTGCTGTTCGGTGAAAATGTTTACTGCCTTATCAAATAGCTGTAAGGGTGT
>NZ_NOXV01000282.1:235-40931 GCF_002251835.1 Flavobacterium cyanobacteriorum | reverse complement strand
TGGTTAAGTTTGATAGTGTTAAATTTTATTTAGGACAGGATTGATTCTGCATAAGAAAGATCAATAACTTTTTTACCGATAGAATCATATATTAATACATTTTTAATATCTGAAATTTTTTCAGATTTTATCTCTATAAAATCGGCTACGGGATTAGGAAATAAAACAATGTCATCATTTTGGATATAGGATGGATTCGATAAACTTGTAACCATATTTATTCTATAGTCTTCGGTTTCCCCAACTGATAATGCAAGATTAGAACAAGAAGTAGCCGGCCCTTCAGAACCGGTGTACATATCATCTTCGTACAGGACTACACGAAGCCGGGTTTCTCCGATTGCAGCGGTAGCAGGAATTTGTACATTTACTGTAGTACCGGTATTAAATGGAAACATTACATCCATTACCTTCTCACCAGCATCTATAAAATCATTATCACGATTGAAGTCAATAAAAGCCGCAACCCTGTGTGTTGAATTTTGGTTGTAGTTCACGGTTAATTGGTATGATGAATTTAGTACAACAGAAGGTGCTGAGATATTGTTATAAAAAACATATCCGTTTCCAGGCCAACGATTTGAACCTGAATTGTTAGCTAACGAACCAAAAGAAACGTTAGATATCAACCTGTCTGGTAAATTAAAAGGAGCTTGATTAACAAAATTAGCTGCACAATACGGGGCAGGATTAGTTGTCTGGGCGTAAAAACTATTATTACTAATAATAGCTAATAACAAAAGGTACTTTTTCATAGATAAATTGATTGGTTAAACAAATTGTAATATGTGAACAAGAGTAAAACAATATACCCTACTTAATATAAGATAATTTTTACTTAAAAATTACTTATAATTTTAATAGTCAATTGTTTATAAAGGCAACTTTTATAAGAAAGCATATTGTTTGAAACCCAGTTTTTATAAAATAAAAAAGCCACGCTAATAGCGCAGCTTCTTGAATTTCATCCTTTAAAATCTAAAAATTAGCTTAAACAATCTTATACCGCTTCCTGTCATTTTCGTTCAGGTAAATTTTGCGGAGGCGGATTGACTTAGGTGTCACTTCCACATATTCATCTTTCTGGATGTACTCCAGCGCTTCTTCCAATGAAAACTTGATAGCCGGGACAATCCTGGTCTTATCATCAGCTCCGGCCGAACGGAAGTTAGTAAGCTGCTTGGTTTTGGTAATATTTACTACCATGTCGTCACCACGGGAATTTTCACCAATAACCTGGCCTTCGTATACATCTTCATTGGGATCCACAAAAAATTTGCCCCTTTCCTGTAGCTTATTGATAGAATATGGTATGGCTTTCCCGTTTTCCATAGAAATAAGCGAACCGTTGATACGACCGGGTATTTCGCCTTTGTAGGGCTGGTATTCAATGAAGCGGTGCGACATAATGGCTTCACCCGCGGTAGCTGTGAGCAACTGGTTCCTTAACCCGATGATACCGCGCGAAGGTATATTGAATTTAATAATCATCCGGTCACCCTTTGGCTCCATGCTCAGCATTTCGCCTTTGCGCACGGTCACAAATTCAACAGCACGCCCCGAGAGGCTCTCCGGCAGGTCAATAGTAAGTTCTTCTACGGGCTCGCATTTAACCCCGTCAATTTCTTTGATAATAACCTGAGGCTGGCCTATCTGAAGCTCATAGCCTTCCCTCCTCATCGTTTCAATAAGTACCGAGAGGTGCAGTACACCCCGGCCAAACACCATAAACTTATCGGCACTGTCAGTCTCCTCTACCCTAAGGGCAAGGTTCTTTTCAAGCTCTTTCGACAGCCTGTCCTTAATATGGCGTGAAGTAACAAACTTACCCTCTTTCCCGAAGAAAGGTGAATCATTTATAGTGAAGAGCATACTCATGGTAGGCTCATCTATAGCAATAGTGGCCAGCGCTTCCGGATTTTCAAAATCGGCAACCGTATCGCCTATCTCAAAACCTTCAAGGCCTACCAGTGCGCAGATGTCGCCTGCCTGTACTTCTTCTACTTTTTTACGGCCAAGGCCTTCAAACGTATGAAGTTCTTTTATTTTTGATTTAATGATTTTTCCGTCGCGCTTCACAAGGCTTATATTCATGCCTTCACGAAGCACCCCCCTTTGTAGGCGCCCTATGGCGATACGCCCTGTAAAACTGGAAAAGTCAAGTGATGTGATAAGCATCTGCGGCGTACCTTCAGATACTTTAGGCGCCGGTATATGCTCAAGCACCATATCCAGCAGTGGCTCTATGCTTTCTGTTTTACTGTTCCAGTGGGTGCTCATCCAGTTCTGCTTTGCCGAACCGTAAACAGTTGGAAAATCAAGCTGCCACTCTTCAGCCCCAAGCTCAAACATGAGGTCAAATACTTTCTCGTGGACCTCCTCCGGAGTGCAGTTTTCTTTATCTACTTTATTGATCACTACACAGGGCTTCAGGCCGAGGTCAATAGCTTTCTGGAGTACAAAGCGGGTTTGTGGCATAGGGCCTTCAAAAGCATCCACCAATAGTAAAACGCCGTCAGCCATATTAAGCACACGCTCTACCTCGCCACCAAAATCAGCGTGGCCCGGGGTATCAATTATATTGATTTTGGTACCTTTATAGGTCACCGAAACATTTTTTGATGTTATGGTTATTCCTCGTTCGCGCTCCAGGTCGTTGTTATCCAGTATCAGGTCGCCGGTGTTCTCATTTTCACGGAACAACTGGCAGTGGTACATAATTTTGTCAACCAATGTTGTTTTCCCGTGGTCAACGTGAGCAATAATCGCAATGTTTCTTATGGATGCCATGTAATTTTTTTTGAAGGTGCAAAGGTACATTTTATTTCGGGATAAAAAAGTTTAATTATGAAGGGATTAAGCCCAAAATTTAAAGTTTAATGATTTAATAAAAGACAGGCTATAAACAAAAAGTAGAACAACTTAAAATTTTGTTTAATAAAAAAATTAAAATTGTAAACAACATAATCAAAATAGCTTTATATTTGTTTAACTTTTCATAAAAAAAAATGAACAACATAAAAAACGTTTTTAATATTAAGGACCTTGAGAATCTTTCGGGAATAAAGGCGCATACCATACGTATCTGGGAAAAGAGATACAAGGTACTGCAGCCTATGCGCAGTGATACCAACATAAGGTATTATGATGTACAAAGCCTTCAGAAGCTGCTTAATATTTCCACATTACACTCATTTGGATATAAAATATCGGCCATTTCAAAAATGCCTGAAGAAAAAATACCTGTTCTTGTACGGGAAATACTGCGCAATAAGAACATGACTAACCATGTGCTTAACTCGTTCAAGCTGGCTATGATGAATTTTGACCAGGCATTGTTCATTAACACCTATAATACCTTGTTAAGGGAGAAATCCTTCAGGGAAATTTTTTATGACCTTTTTATCCCACTAATGCATGAAATCGGCTTCCTTTGGCAAACCGGCACCATAACACCGGCACATGAGCACTTTATAAGTTTCCTTATTAAACAAAAACTGGCCGCCAATACAGAAAAGCTGATGATCGAACCGCCCGTGAAAACGGACAGGACATTTGTGCTTTTCCTTCCCATGAATGAAATACACGAATTAGGCCTTATGTTCGTCAACTACGAACTGATACTTAGCGGCCATAAGGCAATATATCTGGGCGAAAGAGTACCCACCAGCAGCCTTGTCGATGTAAAAAAATATTTTAATAATATAACATTTATAACTTATTTGACTGTACAGCCTGAAATTCAGAAACTAAATCCGTATATTGAAGAACTAAAATCAGAGATTTTAAATGATGATGATACCAAACTCTTTATATTGGGGAAGATGGGCGAATTTATACAACGTGAAAAACTGAATGATAAAATTAAAATTATTGATTCAATAGGGCATTTTAAGGCATTTATAGAATACCAAAAATAGTATGGCAAAAAAAATAAATATAATAGGATCGGGATTCTCATCACTTGCTGCATCATGCTATCTGGCACATCAGGGGCATAATGTATCTATTTTTGAAAAGAACAACACCATAGGAGGCCGTGCGAGGCAACTTAAAAAAGATGGATTTTGCTTTGATATTGGCCCCACATGGTACTGGATGCCTGACGTTTTTGAACGTTTTTTTGCTGACTTCGGCAAATCGCCCGCTGATTATTATCAGCTTATAAAACTATCGCCTGCCTACCGGGTTTACTTTGGTAATCATGATTATATTGATATTGCCGATAACCTTGAAGATATAAAAGCCACCTTTGAAGCCATAGAACCGGGAAGTGCCATCGTGCTGCAGGAATTTATGGATGAGGCAAGGAGCAATTACGACATCGCTATAAAAGATCTTGTGTACCGCCCAGGCGAATCGCCGCTCGAACTGGTAACACCGCAAACCGTGATGAAAGTAGGCCAGTTTTTCGGCAATATATCTAAGGATGTACGCAGGAGATTTACAAATAAAAAGCTGGTACAGATACTGGAATTCCCTGTGCTTTTCCTTGGCGCGAAGCCTTCGGCTACACCTTCTTTCTATAACTTTATGAATTACGCTGATTTCGGGCTGGGCACCTGGCATCCTGAAGGGGGCATGTATAGTGTAATAAAAGCCATGGGCGCACTGGCCGAGTCTTTAGGCGTAAAGATAATAACCAATGCTGCAGTAACTAAAATAGGGGTAACCGATAATAAAGCACATTATATTGTAGCTAACGGCAAAATGGAAGAAGCTGATATTATTGTGAGCGGTGCCGATTACCACCATACGGAAACCCTTCTCGAGCCAAAACACCGCAGGTATACGGAAAAATACTGGGAGAATAAAACCTTTGCCCCGTCGTCGCTGCTGTTTTATGTAGGTTTTAATAAAAAACTGGACAATATTGAGCATCACACCCTTTTTTTTGATACAGATTTTGATGTACATGCAAGCGATATCTATGATAATCCCAAATGGCCTGATGAGCCTCTTTTTTACACCAGTTTCCCATCATTAACCGATAGGGACTGCGCACCTGTAGGCCATGAAGCGGGCATATTCCTTATTCCGCTGGCGCCCGGTATTGAAGACACTGCTGAACTCAGGGCACGCTATTTTGATAAAATTATAGTGCGGCTGGAGCAGCTAACGGGGCAAAAAGTGCGGGAAAACATCCTGTTCAGGGAATCTTTTTGTGTAAATGATTTTATTAAAGATTATAACTCCTACAAGGGCAACGCTTATGGCCTTGCCAATACTTTGTTGCAAACCGCTTTCCTAAGGCCTAAGTTAAGGAGCAGTAAGGTGAGGGGCCTTTATTTCACAGGCCAGCTGACCGTACCGGGGCCGGGTGTACCACCATCACTGATTTCAGGAAAACTTGTAGCGCAACTCATAGAAAAACAACTAAAAAATAACAAAAGAACAATTAAGGCAGCACTATGAAATCAATTTTTGACCAGGTATCATTCCTCAGCAGCAGGAGTGTAACCAAAGCCTACAGCACCTCTTTCTCATCGGCGGTAAAGATGTTATCGCCCCGAATAAGGCAGGACATTTATAACATATACGGCTTTGTAAGGCTTGCCGATGAAATAGTTGATACTTTCCATGATTATGATAAAGAAACGCTTTTTGAATTATTTCAAAAAGACCTTGATAACGCGCTTAAGCACGGCATCAGCCTGAATCCCGTACTGAATGCTTTCCAGCACACCGTTAAGGCTTATGACATACCATATGAACTCATAGCGGCGTTTATGAAAAGCATGAGGCTTGACCTTGTGAAGAAAAATTATAACAGCATTGGCGAATATAATGATTATATTTACGGCAGTGCCGATGTAGTGGGGCTCATGTGCCTGAAAGTATTTACCGGGAGCGACAGGCAAAAGTATGATGAACTTAAGCATCCCGCCATGAGGCTGGGTTCGGCTTTCCAGAAAATTAACTTTTTGAGAGACTTAAAAGCTGATACGGAAGACCTGCAGCGTACTTATTTCCCCTCACTCAACCTGAAGCAGATGGACCAGTCAGCCAAAGAAGAAATAATAAAGGAAATAGAAGCTGACCTTGCTGAAGGCTATAACGGGATAGTGCGGTTGCCAGCCGAAGCTAAATTTGGCGTTTACACAGCCTATGTATATTATAAAAAGCTGTTGAAGAAATTAAAAAATACACCTGCTGTTAAAATAACTACCACCCGCATACGCGTGCCTGATTATGAAAAATTAGGCTTGCTGGCTAAATGTTATATTGATTACAGGTTTAATATTATATGATTATGTGGATACACATCCTGGTTTTTGTGCTTACTTTTTTCCTCATGGAATTCATGGCGTGGTTTACGCATAAATACATTATGCATGGCTTTTTGTGGAGCCTTCACAGCGACCATCACCGCAAGTACCATGACTCATGGTTTGAGCGCAATGATGCCTTTTTTATTTTTTATGCCCTTGTAAGTATCGGTTTTTTCCTTTTGTGGAAATACCAATATCTTGAAATCGGGCTTGCTATCGGTATAGGCATTTTTGCTTACGGGCTCACCTATTTCCTCGTGCATGACATATTTATACACCAGCGTTTTAAAATATTCAGGAATGCCAACAACCGCTATGCCAGGGCTGTGAGGCGCGCCCACAAAATGCACCACAAGCACATCGGCAAGGAACACGGTGAGTGCTTTGGCATGCTGGTTGTCCCGCTAAAATACTTTAGGGACAGTAAATAACGATAACCATGGAGTTTGAACAGGAACTACTGCAGCTTGAAAAGCACAAAGGTGGCTACTGCTATCTTTTTGTTTCGGCGGAAACCGTGGATACATTCCCTGAGAAAAGAAAAACGAGGCTTATCTGTACTATTGATGGTATATTAACCCTGCGATGTGGCCTGAACCACCTGGGTGAAGGTAATTTTTTTGTTATTGTAAGCAGCAAACACCTGAAGCGGCTGGACAAAGAGCCGGGCGATTTAGTGACCTTTACCCTTGCGCCTGACCCTGACCCACTGGGCGTAGATATGCCCGAAGTACTTGAGGCGCTGCTGGAACAGGATGAGGAAGCAAAAAAAATCTTTGAAAGCTATACTCCGGGAAAAAAAAGGAGCCTGATATTTAGCATTGCTAAAATCAAGGACACTGATAAGCAGGTACAAAGTATTATAAAGTTCCTTTCCGGCAGGACGGGGATGTACCGACATTGATTTCCTTGTTTTCTGAACGGGTATGTGCCCGGGGAGCGCTATCTATAAAAATAGCCCCGATGGAAGCGGCATCCTTCCCGCCGCCTGCTTTTGCGGCGGGAAGATATAGCGAGACAGCGGGAAGGGATGCCTCCAAAAATGCCTGAGGCCCCCTGCTCCTGAAATTAAATATTGTGGTGATAGAGTGGCAGGGAACCATTTCTTTTTTAGGCTGGTTATAATAAAAAAATCCCGGAAAACGAATCCGGGATTTAAGTTTATGTAACGTACGCTACTTATTTTCCTGCACTTTTATGACGTCTTTGGAACCTTCGGGCTGAGGGGCTATTAATTGCTGTAAAGGCTTTAACTGCTCTTTGTCGATACCGGCTTTTTGTATGAGGCCTGCTATGGTCATAATATTGTTGGGTGTCATATCCTCGCCAAGCACCCTGACAATACCAAAGCCTGTTTGGGCATTATTGAGAAAAACCACAAATTCATCGATATTTTGCCCCTGCCCTTTTGTACTGATAGAGGCGCCCATGCCGCCGCCGCTGAATTTTATCAGTTCTTCATAGTTATCCTTCCTAATCAGGCTTTTTACTTTCTCTTTCTCCTGCTCGTATTCGCCTGCTTTGGCGTTTTTCTTCTGGTAAATGAGCACATTGAACTTTTTAAGGGACTGGAGTGCTTTTTTTTCTTCTGCTGAAAGTTTGAGTTTTTTAGTATTAATAAATGTAGGCGCAATATCTACTGTGGAATAATTAGGCTTACCTGAATGCTCTACATAATATTTCTGTAACGTGGGTTTATTATCACACGACACAAACAGCAGTGTGGCAACAAGCACTATGGCGACAAATAAGGTACGTATCATGGCTTGCTTATTTTGCTGCTTTTTTCAGTTCCCTGCCGCCGGGTAGTTTCATCCTGTCAGTAAGCAGTGATATCTCGCTGAGGTCGAAGTTGCCGGTAAGCGACATAAGTACGGTATCTGCTTTTCCGCCGTCCATGAACATCAGCAGTTCTTTAACCTGCGATGAGGTGGCGCCCGATTTTACGTAGATCCTCACTGTCCTGCCGCCTTCGTTAATCCTCATAAGTTCATCCAGCGGATTTTTTTTGAGGTAAGAGTCCACAGTACTCCTCATTTCGGCAACATACCTGGTATTTGAAGTAGTAAACACTTTGAGGTTGTCTAATTTCTTAATAAGGTTGAGGTACTGCTGGGCGTCTTTGTCTTTAGGGTCGAGCTTCATATTGCCCATTAGCTCAAACATCTTTTTATTGACAATCACGGCATCAATACCTTCTTTTTCAAATTTGTCAAAGGCTGATGCCTGTGCAAAGAAAAGAGCAGGTGTTATTAGTAATACGAATGTTATTATTAGCTTTTTCATTTTTTTAATGTTTAAATATTGTTGTCCTTGTTTCCTCATATTTATGTATGTATTCCATACTGTTTACTCCGGTATTTACATTTTTTGACAGCATGTCCAGCGCTTTCTGTGTTTCGCGGAAAGCTACTTCAGGGTCGTTATAAGTACCGAGCTCCTGCCCGGCAGACGGCCTGCTGTTGTTAAAAAAAGTAAACATGCCAAACAATACCACAACGCTTGCTGCCACCGATAGCCATGCTACATATTTTTTTTGTTTTCCGGGTTTTAATGGCACGGTTTTGCTAAACTGCTGTGTTCCTGATTGGGGGAAATACCCGAACATTGGCCGGTACTGCTCCAGGTGCGGCGCCACATCCTGCGAAGCAAAGTAAGCCTTAAGCTCCCTTTCTTCGGCAATACTGGTTTCTGATTCAAAATATTTATCGAGTAAATTTTCAATTTGCTTTAATTCCATAGCTGTGTAATTTTTTAAGTTCTTCCCGTATTGTTTTCCTTGCTCTTGAAAGGGCCACTCTTACGGCCGTTTCGTTCATGTCCATTATTTTAGCTATCTCTTCAAATTCATATTCTTCAATATCCCGCAGCTGCACTATCAGTTTTTGCTGTTCGGGCAGCCTGTCAATAATTTTTTCTACCCAGTCCCAGCTGTCCCTGTCTTCCGCCTGCTGCAGCAGCCCCGCCTGCCTGTCGCTGTAGTTAGAGTGTACAATGCGCATTTCGGTAGCCCTTTTTGATTTTAGCTGGTCCAGGCAGTAATTCTTGGTAATGGTAACGGCAAGGGCTTCAACGCTCGAATAGCTTTTAAGTTTTTCCCTGTTGTTCCATAGCCGCACCAGCACCTCCTGCGTAGCATCCTCGGCTTCCTCTGTGCTTACCAGCAAACGTTTTGCCAGCCTGAACAGCCTGTCTTTAAAAGGCGTTATGGTTTTTATGAACTCTGACTGATTCATCGGCCTGGGTTTTATTACCGGTTATAAAAGCAAGACGAACAGGTATAATTTTTGTTACAACATAAAACTAAATGTAGTACATTTACGTTGTTTAATAAAATTTAGCTCTAATGAAAAAGATATGTATATTCCTTGTTTCGCTCCTCATTGGTGTGTTTCTGTTCCCGTCGTGCGAAGATCAGGACGACAATGCAGTACCGGTAAGTGATTTTGTATACAAGGGCCTTAACCTGTATTATTTATGGAAAGGCCAGGTACCCGTACTGGCTGATAACAGGTTTGGCAACCAGGGGGAGTTAAACAACTTCCTGAAAGGTTTCAGCAGTCCGGAATCGTTATTTAACAGCCTGCTTTACCAGCGGGGCGTAGTGGATAAATGGAGTGTTATCTTTTCAGACTACAGGGTGCTTGAAAATGCCTTACAGGGTGTCAGTACCAGCAATGGGGTAGAATTTGGCCTGAGGCTTAAGCCGGGAAGTGAAACAGATGTGTTTGGTTATGTACGTTATATTTTACCGGGAACAGATGCAGCTACTGAAGATATTGAAAGAGGTGACCTTTTTTATGCCGTTAATGGCACACCGCTTACTGTGAGCAATTATCAAAGCCTGCTTTCGTCCACCACCTACACCCTTAATCTTGCTGATTATAACGGAGGCAATATTACTCCTAATGGCCGATCAGTAACTCTTACAAGAGCTGAATATGCTGAAAACCCTGTATATTTTTCGAACACCTACACTGTTGATGGACAAACCTTTGGTTACCTTATGTATAATGGCTTTTTTAGTGGTTACAACGGCGAACTCAATGCTGCCTTTGGCCAGATGAAGTCGCAAAATGTAACAGACCTTGTACTTGACCTGCGCTATAACGGCGGAGGATCGGTACGTACGGCTACTTACCTGGCCAGTATGATTACAGGCCAGTTTAATGGCCAGATATTTGCCAAACAGCAATATAACAGCAGGCTACAGGCTTTTTATGAAAGTAATAACCCTGCGGCGCTTCAGGAACTTTTTACTTCGCAGCTACAGGGCGGCGAAGCTATAAACAGCCTCAACCTGAACAGGGTTTACATACTTACTACACGATCAACCGCTTCGGCAAGCGAACTCATCATAAACTGCCTTAAACCTTATATTGATGTAGTAGTGATAGGCGATACTACAACAGGAAAAAATGTCGGTTCCGTGACTTTATATGATTCTGATAACTTTGGGAGGAATAATACGGAAAGTTTTTATGCCATGCAGCCAATTGTAGTAAGGACGCTCAATAAAAATAACTTTGGCGACTACAGCCAGGGTATAGAACCTACTGTGGCGTTACCGGAAGATATGGGAAACCTGGGAGAGATAGGCAGTACCACTGAACCACTTTTTGCAAAAGCTATCAGTTTAATTACCGGTTCAGGGAGGAGGGCGCCAAGGCAACCCGAAAAGACATTCAGGCATCTGGACGACTCACGTAACCTGCGCAGGTTTGGCTCGGAAATGTATATTGAAGCGTTGCCTGACGCGGCGGGCTTAAATCCATAAGTACTTATCTACTGTTTGTAGGAATCAAATATCTGAACTTTATAAAAGGCTGATGGTTGATTTTGCCCTGGCTATATATAGGTTTTATGCCCAATAATAATAGCAGGCCCAAGTTTCACATATAATGCAAACCCGTCGGAAAAATAACGTATAAGTTGATTGTTTTACTCAGTAAGCCTGAAGTTATAAATAATCTTGCCAACCTGTTTTTCAGGCGCTGCATCACTGCTGTCAAATTTAGTATTCAGGGCGGCCTGCTTAGCCTGGTCTAAAAGGCACTTAGCAGAATTAGTAGTACCCCTTACGCCGGGCGTGGCACTGATAACACGGCCGTTTTGGTCAACTGAAATTTCTACTACTACCGTTCCCTGCTCATTACAGGTGTAACGCGGCTGGGGCTTTGCTATTACTTTTCGGCCTGCCAGTTGGTAGTTGCCTACACCGGTTCCACTTCCATTACCTTTACCACCGCCTTTGCCGTCTCCATTGGCGTCCCTGTCACCGTTAGGGTCACCCTGGTCGCCTGCTTTGTCATCATCGTTCAATATACTGTTAAGGGCATCAGTAGTGCTTTTAGATGACGTGACTGTCTGAGCTAATATGCCACACCAATTAGCTGACATAAATAAGAGTAGTAAAATACACTTTAAAGACATTACTCCGTATGCTTGAAATTATAAACAATTTGTCCTACCTGTTTATCAGCATTTCCGGCATCAAATTTCCATTTCATCGCCGCCGCTCTTGCTTGTTGCATTAGACATGGCGATGCATTAGTACCACGATCCGTATCAGCCTTTATAACACTCCCACTTCTATCTACAGTAATTTTTACTGTTACAGTACCAGTTTCGTTACATCCAACTGGTTCAGATTTGGCAAGAGCCTTACGCCCCGCTAAAGTATAATTGCCCACTCCTGTCCCCCTGCCGGAACCACTGCCTCCACCTGAACCGCTTCCGCTACCCGGACCTGAGCCTGTTCCGTTGCCTGTACCGTCACCTCCTCCTGTTCCGTTTCCGGTTCCTCCGTCACCATAGCTTCCTGAACTTAATCCGTTGCCGTTACCGCCACTCTGGTCGCTACCGCTAAGTAAATTATCAACAGCAGCATTAGGTGGCCTTTTGGGTATATTATCTACTTGTGGTTTCGGATTTTGCATTTGGTGGTCGCGAACAGGAACAGGTTTCGTATTTGCCACGGCTTCAGCTTTGTCATCACTGCTCCCAACTACCTCTTCTGTAGGCTGAGAAGATTGAAATTTTGCGCCGCCCCCACTTTCTCCAAAATTTATTGTTGCACCGCCACCGCCGCCGCCGCCTTCAAGCATGACTTCTATCGGTTTAGGGTCTTCTTCAGGCATTTTGGAAGGGTGGTGCTTAAGTAAAAATAACAGTACAAAGAGTACTGAGAAAATTCCCAGAGTGATAAACACCGATTCCTGTTCCTGCTTTGTAAGCCTTATCATAACTTATTTATTTAGAAGTGGCAATTACAAATTTAAGCCTCTGGCTTTCGCCTATTTCAAGGATGTTCACCATATCCTGTACTTTGAGGTCATAAGGAAACCTCACAATAACCGTGCTGTCCTGTGTTCGCTGTACATGCTCAGCAAGCCTTAAAGACAGTTGGTCGAAAGGGACTTTTTCCTGATTCATGTAATATTGATTGGGCTGTCCTTCTTCAACCTTAACCGAAATGCTCATATGCGATTTATGCGTTTGTGCAGTACTCTTTGCTTTTGGCAGTGCCAGCTTGATTACATTTGGATTAGCCAGCGTAGATATAATCAGGAAAAAAAGGAACAAAAAGAACATAATGTCACTTAACGCAGACGCTGCAATCTCCGCATGGAAACGTTTATTTCTCCTTACTTTCATTTTCCGGTAGTTATAACATTAACAAACTGTATTACCTGCTTCTGCACTTTCAACGTGAAATGGTCTATCATCATATTAAAAAAGTGGTATGCCGAATAAGCAATAACACCTACAATAAGCCCCAAACCCGAACTGATCATCTTTTCATACAGACCGGCGGAAATTGTATCAATCGTAATTTCTTTTTTTATGGAGATATCGTAGAAAATAGTAATAACACCAGCAATGGTACCAATAAACCCTAAAATTGGCGCTATACCGGCTACAAGTCCTAACCATCCTAATTTTCTCTCCATAAGGCCGATCTCTACATTTGTGGTTTTTTCCATCATTCCCTCTATTTCGCCCATTGGCCTCCCAATAAGCCCAATACCGCTTTCAATTATGGTACCATAGGCCGTACCTGCCTTCCCTGCAGCCAACTGAGCCCCCTCTATTTTACCTGAACTCAACTGGTAGCGTACATCGTTCATCAGGTTTACATCCTCCTTTGTCCTCTTATTAATATAAAGTGCTCTTTCTACAATAATATATATGGTAAAAAAAAGTAAAACAAGAATGGGTATTACCATTACCCCACCCTTCATAAGCAGTGAAAAGTAATTTACCGATTCAGCGGTTGCAGTCGCCGTTTTTGCCTGTACTTCAGTAGCAGCAGGAATGGTATCCTGCAGTAATAAGATCAAATTTGTCATGTTTATTAAAAAAGGTTGCTTAATGTAATATTAGAATAGTTACTAAGATAACGAATATATGCTTTTTTGCGTATGCGTAAACTAAAAATATAAAAAAACCTGCTTGGTGTAAGCAGGTTTTTTATCTGGATATAATTGTTACTCTTCTTCGTTGTGGCGCTTCTCTATAAGGCCTTTTTCTTTTTTAGACACGGTATCTACAAGTACAGGTGTTGCAATAAACAGTGATGAATACGTACCCACCACAATACCAACAAGCATCGCAAATATAAATCCGCGGATAGACTCACCACCAAATATAAACATGATCAGTAATACCAATATCATGGTTAATGAGGTGTTGATAGTCCTGGACATGGTAGTGTTGATAGAGCTGTTTACAATTTCAGCAAAATTACCTTTTGTTTTACCGGCAAGGAACTCCCTTACCCTGTCAAATACAATTACCGTATCGTTCATAGAGTACCCTATTACAGTAAGTATGGCTGCAATAAAGTGCTGGTCCATTTCCATGTGGAAAGGCATGAACGGATAGCATATCGAGTAAATACCCAATACAAATATTACGTCGTGCGCTACCGCCGCAATAGCACCAAGGCTGTATTGCCATCTCCTGAAACTTATCATCAGGTAAATGAACACAATAGCCATAGAACCTATAACAGCCCAGTAAGAATTTGTTTTAATGTCATCCGCTATTGTAGGGCCTACTTTTAATGCCTGAAGGATCCCTAGTTTTTTTCCTTCATAGGTATTTATAAACTGCTCATAAGTAATATTATTGCTGTAATACTTTTTAAGAGCTTCGTACATTTTAAGGTTTACTTCTTCGTCTGCCTTTACCCCATGTTCTTCAACTTTGTATTTTGTAGTGATGCGAAGTTGCGAAGGATCTCCAAATATTTTGGCATCGGCACTTCCGAACACATTATCATCCGAAAGTATTTCTTTGATCTCATCCGGAGAAACAGGCTTTTCAAACTTCACCTGGAAAGTACGCCCTCCTGCAAAGTCAACACCCTGGTCTAGCCCGTTGATAAAGAATATAAACACAAGGCTTACTACCGTTACAATAGCAGAGAATATATAAGTTATCTTTTTAACCCCAAGGAAATTGAAGTGGAAGTTCGTAAACCAGTTCTTTGACAGTGGCGTAACAAATGTAAGGTTATCTCCCCTCTTCACGCTCCAGTCAAGAAGCATCCTTGTTATAAAGATAGCGGTGAAAAGTGAAGTGAAGATACCTATAAGAAGTGTGGTAGCAAAACCTTTTACAGGGCCTGTACCAAATATTAGAAGGACTAAACCGGTAAGTACGTGTGTAACGTTAGCGTCAGTAATAGATGACATAGCCCCCCTCCAGCTAAATGAAGTTTTAATGGCTTCTTCCAGTGTTTTACCATGCCTCAGCTCTTCCTTAGCCCGTTCGTAAATAATAATGTTGGCATCAACTGCCGTACCCATGGTGAGTACAATACCCGCAATACCGGGAAGTGTAAGTACGGCGCCTAAGCTGGCAAGCACACCGAAAAGGAACAGTAGGTTAATTATCAGTGCAATATTAGCATACCAGCCTGACTTGCCGTAGTATACAACCATCCACAGTGATACAAGCAATAAACCTACTATTGATGACATTATACCGTTATCAATAGCTTCCTGGCCCAGTGACGGGCCTACTACTTCTGACTGCACAATATCCGCCGACGCCGGAAGTTTACCGGCCCTTAGTATGTTAGCTAAGTCTTTGGTCTCCGCTACATCAAAAGCACCTGAAATTTGTGAACGCCCGCCGGCAATAGGGCCTGATGTTACACCCGGGGCAGAATATACCACATTATCGAGCACAATAGCAATATTGCCCTGTGTTGAATAAGCTTTGCCGGTCATTTCTTCCCATACCTGTGCGCCTTTTGCGTTCATTTGCATTTCTACAGACGGTTTGCCCATCTGGTCGAAGGCTTCGTTAGCGCCGGTAATTACATTTCCGCTTAGTGGCGGTATGTTCTCCCTGTTGCTCTTTAGCGCGTAAAGCTCCAGCATACCGGGATTTTTCCTGACATCCTCTTTGCCCCACGCAAAACGGGCATAACGCATATCGCCTGAAAGCAGGTTGCGTATATCCTCCCTTTTTAGCCATGTGTTGATTTTAGCAGTATCTTTGGTAGATGCCATACCTACAATAGGGCTGCCTGCAGGGCCGGGAGTAAGCTTTTCAAAAAGCGGGTTAGCGCCTTTGGCAAGGGCGGAAGAATCTTTTGATTTATCTGTAAGAAGCGTATCAATATCAGATTTTTTAGGCTGCTCCTTTACCTCAACCTCTTTTTTCTCGGTCTTTTTTAGCGTTTCATTGGCCGCCATAAGGAAGTTCTGCATATCAGTTACCTTCCATACATCCCAAAATTCAAGCTGGGCCGTACTTTGTAAAAGTTTCTTTACACGGTCAATATCCTTGGCACCCGGAAGCTCAACCAGTATCCTGCCTGACTCGCCAAGCTTTTGTATATTGGGCTGTACCACACCGAATTTGTCAATACGCTCCGTAAGTACACGGAAAGCACTGTCAAGCGACTCATTAACCTTTCTTTTAATAACAGCCTTAACCTGGTCATCAGTCATTTTTATATTTACGTCATCGCCCATAACCCTGTTGGTAAACAGTTCAGGCGAAGCCAGCTTCACATTGCCTTTAGACTCATTATCAAACGCAATAAAAAAAGCATCAAGGTAATCCTGGTTACCCTGCCTGTTCCTGGTAGCATCATCAAGCGCTTTGTTCAGAACAGGATTTTTGGAATTATTGGCAAGCCCTTTAATGATATCTTTCACCGATATTTCAAGGATTACGTTAATTCCGCCTTCAAGGTCAAGGCCTTTATTGATTTGTTTGTCCCTTACTTCATTGTAAGTATAACCAAGGAAAACTTTCTCTTTTCCTATTGAATCCAGATAACGAAGCTCTTTTTTAGAATCTCCCTTGGCAAAGGCCCTGGCATCATCAGCTATATTATTAGAAACAAAGGTGAATGAAAGCTGGTAAATACTTACCAACGCAAACAGAATTGCGAAAAATTTAATGAGTCCTTTATTCTGCATTAGTACTAAAAATTAATTATTCCTTTTTTTAAAAACGAGCAAATATATAATATACGACATGATTAACCAATTTATTTGCTAATTATATCATAAAAAAAAGACTGCCGGTGGCAGCCTTAAGTTTTTGAAAGCCATTTCTTATACAAGCACAGATTTCAGGTCGGCATTCATGTTGCGGACAGCATCGGCACTTTTGGCAAACAATGCTTTTTCATTATCATTTAGATGGATATCAACAATCTGCTCAAGCCCTTTTTTACCGATGATGCATGGTACGCCAAGGCATATATCCTGCTGGCCGTACTCGCCCTCAAGAAGTACGGAACATGGTATCATTTTCTTCTGGTCGTTCAGGATGCTGTCAACAAGATAAGCTACTGATGCGCCGGGCGCATACCAGGCAGAAGTGCCTAAAAGCCCGGTAAGTGTGGCACCGCCCACCATAGTATCAGCCGCTACTTTATCCAGCGCTTCCTGCGAAAGGAATTCTGACACCGGTACACCATTGTATGAAGCCAGCCTTGTAAGCGGTATCATGGTTGTGTCTCCGTGGCCACCTATAACCATGCCCTGAATATCATTGGCAGGCTTATTAAGCGCTTTAGACAGGTAGTATTTAAACCTTGAGCTGTCAAGTGCACCACCCATACCTATAATGCGGTTTTTAGGCAGCCCTGTAGCTTTTAATGTAAGGTAAGTCATAGTGTCCATAGGGTTAGATACTACTACTATTATAGCTTCAGGCGAGTGCTGGAGCACATTATCGGCAACTGATTTTACAATACCTGCGTTGATGCCTATAAGTTCTTCACGTGTCATACCCGGTTTTCTGGGTATTCCTGAAGTTATAACCACTACGTCGCTACCGGCAGTTTTAGAATAATCATTGGTGCTGCCTGATACTTTTGTATTAAAGCCTGTAGTAGTGGCACATTGCGAAATATCCATTGCCTTACCTTCAGCAAAGCCTTCTTTAATATCAAGCAGCACTACTTCACCGGCAATACCCCTGTAAGAAATAACATCGGCACAGGTTGCGCCCACATTACCGGCGCCCACTATTGTAACTTTCATAATTCTGTTGTTTTGTTAATTATATAAATAAATATTGTATTGATACGTTTGTGTTGACAAATTTACCAAAAGCAAGGATAGATTGTATACTAAAATTGCCTATATTATATTTAACAGAGGCTTCACCGATATAATTTGTCCTGGTTTTATAAAGTTCTTTGAGGCGGTTGTTCAGCACATCACGCAGTGGAATTATATCTTCTATACTACCTCTTTCGCCGCCCACCTTGTATTTAATTTTACTGGTATTAATTATAAAGCCCCCCATAAACTCAAAACTGCCTATTGCTTTGCAGCCGTTTACCTGTAACTGCCAGGTATCTACAAGGCCGTTGAGCGAGTCTATGCCCAGGGTGCCGACAGCAGTATTAACATTAAAGAATTCAAAGGTTACATCTTCTTTAGAATAAGCAGCCAAAAGGGAAAGAAATATTTTTTTGTGCTGTAAAGATTCTATGTACCGGCTGAAGTTATGCTTAATCCCAAAACCATACACCTGGTATTCGCTTCTTTTAAGTTTTACTTCGGGGGAATATTTTACAACCAGCTCTGTTCCCCAGCCTATGGCCAGTGTACCCTGCAGGTAAGGATAAATAACCGCTTCCCTGTCAATCCCTTCGGGTGTTTCAAGGCGTACCTGGTTATTGCCCAGCTGGCCTGTCAGGTAAACCTGGTCATCACTGCCCAGCGCTGTAGGCACCGAGGCTGAAGTGCCCTGTTCAAGGCTGAAAAACCTGAAATCAGAATTTTGTACCGTGAAGCTCCTGTCGCTTTGCGGCACAAAAAAAATATTAGTGTGGAGCGACAGCGAAAAATCCCACCTTTTTCGCTCCTGTGGCGTTGATACCCAGCCCGAAGCAGCCTGGTAAACGGCGGCATCAGTAGCCGGGGTTATGTACTTGCCCGAAAAAAATATGGCGTCATCAATGAGACGCCCTATTTGTTGTAATTCTTCCATTTGCGCGACAGCCTTTCCACCCGAGAGAAAAACTGCAGCACAAATAATATTTATTAATACCTGCTTAGGCATCAATATTAGCATAAACCGCATTCTTCTCTATAAACTCCCTTCTTGGCGGAACCTCATCGCCCATAAGCATTGAGAATATCCTGTCGGCCTCAGCAAGGCTGTCAATAGTAACCTGTCGAAGGGTACGGTTGGCAGGGTCAAGTGTTGTTTCCCATAGCTGCTCGGCATTCATTTCACCAAGGCCTTTATAACGCTGGATTGATGACCCGCTGCCAAACTTTTGTGAGATTTCATCGCGCTGTGCATCTGTCCATGCATATTCCTTCTTGTTGCCTTTCTTCACCATGTAAAGAGGCGGCGTGGCAATATATACGTGGCCATTTTCAATAAGTTCTTTCATGAAGCGGAAGAAGAACGTAAGGATAAGCGTTGAAATATGCGAGCCGTCAACGTCAGCATCACACATAATAACTACTTTGTGGTAGCGCAGTTTTTCAAGGTTAAGCGCCTTGCTGTCTTCTGCAGTACCTATGGTTACACCCAGTGCGGTGAATATGTTGCGTATTTCTTCATTTTCAAACACTTTGTGGTGCATCGCCTTTTCCACATTAAGTATTTTTCCCCTAAGCGGGAGTATAGCCTGAAAGTTCCTGTCACGGCCCTGTTTGGCCGTTCCTCCTGCAGAGTCGCCCTCTACCAAGAATACCTCGCACTTTGCCGGATCCTGCTCAGAACAGTCTGAAAGCTTACCCGGCAATCCGCCGCCGCCCATAACGGTTTTTCGCTGCACCATTTCACGGGCTTTTTTAGCGGCGTGGCGTGCCTGTGCGGCAAGGATAACCTTTTGCACAATCGTACGCGCATCATTAGGGTTTTCTTCAAGGTAATTTTCAAGCATTTCGCTCACAGCCTGGCTTACAGGGGCTACTACCTCACGGTTACCAAGTTTTGTCTTGGTCTGCCCTTCAAACTGGGGTTCAGCCACCTTAACCGAAATAATAGCCGTAAGGCCTTCACGGAAGTCATCACCTGATATTTCAAACTTGAGCTTGTCAAGCAGGCCTGAATTATCAGCGTATTTTTTAAGTGTATTGGTCAAGCCACGACGGAAGCCTGAAAGGTGCGTGCCTCCCTCATGCGTGTTGATGTTGTTTACGTAGGAGAATATATTTTCTGTATAGCTTGTATTATAAATTAGCGCTACCTCAACCGGTATTTCACCCTTATCTGTTTCCATACTGATAACACTGGCGATAATAGGCTCCCGGTTGCCATCGAGGAACTTAACGAATTCCTTAAGCCCTTCCTTTGAGTGGAAGGTTTCCGAAACATACTCGCCTTTATCGTTCTTATCCCTTTTATCCGTAAGGGTTATGGTAATGCCTTTATTAAGGAATGACAGCTCCCGCATACGTGCTGCGAGCGTATCGTATGAATACTCTGTAGTCTGTGTAAAAATAGTGGCATCGGGCTTAAAAGTTACAGTTGTACCCCTTTTTGTGGTCTCGCCAATCTGCTTTACCGGATACAATGACTTACCCCTTTCATATTCCTGCTCATATATCTTGCCGTCACGGTATACCGTAGCCCTCAGATGGTCAGACAACGCGTTAACACACGATACGCCCACCCCGTGAAGGCCACCGGAAACTTTATAGGAATCCTTGTCAAATTTTCCTCCGGCGCCAATCTTGGTCATTACTACTTCAAGTGCGGAAACACCTTCTTTTTTATGTATGTCTACAGGTATGCCACGGCCGTTATCTTCAACGGTTATGGAATTATCCTCATTGATGGCAACAAAAATAGTATCACAATGCCCGGCAAGCGCTTCGTCAATCGAGTTATCAACCACCTCATAAACAAGGTGATGAAGCCCCCTTGTACCTACATCTCCAATGTACATGGAAGGACGCATCCTTACGTGCTCCATTCCCTCCAGTGCCTGAATGCTGTCTGCCGAATAATTGTTTTTCTTTATTTCCTCACTCATAAACTATGTGTCTTAACGATTTTTTAAGTTTAACGAACAAATATATAAAAACACAGGTGATAATGCTATAAAAACGGGGGTTTTAGCATCTAAGTTATTAACATTTTATTAATAGCGAAGAATAGGGAAAGATATAAAGAAATAAAGGTTAAAGGGTTATTGAATTTGAATTATTATATAGCAGCTTTAACCTGGCTATAACTAATGGGTAAAAGTACTTCTTTCCTGCTGTTTCCAATCGGTGGGAAACAAGATATCAGAATATAATTGACAATCGCGGAAAAACACGGGCGTTTGGCCTAGCCCCGGTGGAAGCGGCATCCTCCCTGCCGCCCTGCTTATGGCGGCAGGGAGATATAGCGTACAACGGGACCAGCTAAAACAAGTGTACCCTTAGCCGGCTGCTACTGATATAAATTACTATCTCCTCTCAATCCACTTCCGTGCATTTACGAACGCCTCATGCCATGGCGACACTTCATCTTTGCGGCCTTCAGGGTAGTACGCCCAATTCCACTGGAACATAGAGCGCTCAATGTGCGGCATCATCACCAGGTGGCGGCCGTCCTTGCTGGCCATCATGGCTACGTCAAAGTGCGAGCCGTTGGGGTTGGCAGGGTAGCCGTTGTAGGCGTACTTAGCCACAATATCGTAGTGCTCTTCGCCGTAAGGGAGGTCAAAGCGCCCTTCACCGTGCGAGATCCAGACACCCAATGTGCTTCCGGCAAGTGTGCTCAGCATTACCGATGAGTTCTCCTGTACCTTCACGCTGGTGAAGCCGCTCTCGTGCTTTCGGCTCTGGTTGTGTAGCATGCGCGGCTTCTGCTCGTGGCCAGGGTTTATAAGGCCAAGCTCAATGAACAGCTGGCAACCGTTGCAAATACCAACCGATAATGTATCTTCACGCTTGAAGAAGTTCTCAAGCGCCGTCTTGGCCTTCTCGTTGTAAAGGAATGCACCCGCCCAGCCTTTAGCCGAACCCAACACATCAGAGTTGGAGAAGCCACCCACAGCGCCTATGAACTGTATATTTTCCAACGTTTCGCGGCCAGAGATAAGGTCGGTCATATGTACGTCCTTCACGTCAAAGCCTGCAAGGTACATGGCGTTTGCCATTTCGCGTTCACTGTTACTTCCCTTCTCACGGATAATAGCAGCCTTAGGACGAGGTTTAGAAGCGTCAATAGCCACACGTTTACCGTCAAAATGTTTCGGGAACTCAAACACCAGCGGCTGGTTCTTATAGTTGTCGTAACGTTCTTTGGCTTTTTGCTCACCGCTTTGTTCCCTGTCAAGTAAGTACGATGTTTTAAACCAGGTATCGCGTGTTTTTTCGATGTTGAATTCAAGGGTAGTGCTGCCGTTCTTTATAGTAATAGCCCTGCCTTCTTTTGGCTGGCCAATTAATGTAAACGCTATGTTGTTATTCTTAAGTTCAGTTTCAACAGATGCATCTGCCTGAATAACTATGGCAATGTTCTCGGCAAACAGCGCCTTAACCGTATCTGCTTCATTTAAGCCGCTAAGGTCATATTCAGCGCCGAGGTTTACCTCAGCAAAGCTCATCTCCAGCAGGGTAGTGATAAGCCCCCCGCTTCCTATATCGTGGCCTGAGGCTATTTTGCCTGCCTTAATAAGTTCCTGTATTACGTTGAATGTATTCTTGAAAGAAGCAGCGTCTTTAATTGTCGGCACTTCATTACCTACCTTATTCAGCACCTGTGCAAATGACGATCCGCCTAATTTAAACTGGTCGGCAGAAAGGTTAATGTGGTAAATGTTGCCGCCGTTCCTTTTCAGTACCGGTTCAACTACTTTATTAATATCGGTACAGTTACCCGCCGCCGAAATTATTACCGTACCGGGAGCAATAACATCGCCACCAGGATACTTTTGCTTCATCGATAATGAGTCCTTGCCTGTAGGTATGTTAATGCCGAGTTCAATAGCAAAATCACTGCAGCCCTGTACGGCTTCATACAACCTTGCATCTTCGCCTTCATTTTTACAGGCCCACATCCAGTTTGCTGAAAGCGATACCCCTTTCAACCCGTCTTTTATCGGAGCCCAAATGATGTTGCTTAGCGCTTCGCCAATAGAGTTGCGGCTGCCTGCCACCGGGTCAACCAGCGCCGAAACAGGGGAGTGCCCTATGGTAGTGGCAACACCTTCTTTACCGGCATAGTCCAGCGCCATAACGCCTACGTTGTTTAGCGGTAATTGTAGCGGGCCTGCGCATTGCTGCTTCGCTACCTTACCGGTAACACAGCGGTCAACTTTATTGGTAAGCCAGTCTTTACAGGCTACTGCCTCCAGCTGAAGCACCTGGTCAAGGTACTCGTGTATCTTATCTTCTGAGTATTCTAAATCCAGGTAGTTAACAGCCACCGTTTTATCAGCCATTATTGTTTTTGGCGATGAGCCAAACATATCTTCAAGCGCAAAGTCCATAGGCTTTGCCCCGGTAGTTACGCTTTCAAAGGTAAAGCGGTGGTCGCCTGTTACATCGCCTACAGCATATATTGGCGAACGCTCGCGGTCCGCAATGCGCTGCAGGGTGTCAAGGTCTTTTTCACCTATCACGAGCCCCATGCGCTCCTGGCTCTCATTGCCTATGATCTCTTTTGCCGATAGGGTAGGATCGCCCACCGGCAGCTTGTCTAAGTCAATTTTACCGCCTGTTTCCTCAACCAGTTCTGACAAACAATTTAAATGCCCGCCAGCGCCATGGTCGTGAATGGAAACAATAGGATTGTTGTCGCTCTCTACCAGTCCGCGCACGGCATTGGCAGCACGTTTCTGCATTTCGGGGTTGGAGCGTTGTATGGCATTAAGCTCAATGCCACTGCTAAAAGCGCCTGTATCGGCAGATGATACGGCAGCGCCGCCCATGCCTATGCGGTAGTTCTCACCACCGAGTATTACTACTTTATCACCGGGCTGTGGCTTTTGCTTTTTGCTCTGGCTTTCTTTGCCGTAGCCTATACCGCCTGCGAGCATAATTACTTTGTCAAAACCAAGCTTACGGGCGTCCTCCTCGTGTTCAAACGTAAGCACAGAACCGGTAATAAGCGGCTGCCCGAATTTATTGCCAAAGTCAGATGCGCCGTTAGATGCTTTTATCAGGATGTTCATCGGTGTCTGGTACAGCCATTTGCGCTCGTCCATCCCTTTCTCCCACGGCCTGTTCTGTTCAAGGCGGGAATATGAGGTCATATATACCGCTGTTCCCGCAAGCGGAAGGGAACCCTGGCCGCCCGCAAGCCTGTCGCGGATTTCGCCGCCACTACCGGTTGCTGCGCCGTTAAAAGGTTCAACTGTTGTCGGGAAGTTGTGTGTTTCGGCTTTTATGGAAATAACGGAGTCGAATTCTTTTACTTCATAATAATCAGGCTTATCAGCACTTTTAGGGGCAAATTGCTGTACCCGGGGGCCTTTGATAAAAGCTACATTGTCTTTGTATGCCGAAACAATATCATTTGGATTCAACTCGCTGGTTTTCCTAATCATTTTGAACAGCGATAATGGCTTTTCTTCACCATTAATCACAAATGTGCCGTTAAAAATCTTATGCCGGCAATGCTCGCTGTTCACCTGGCTGAAACCAAATACTTCACTGTTAGTTAATTTCCTGCCCAGCTTTTTAGAAAGGCTTTCGAGATAGTCTACTTCTTCCATGCTTAGAGCAAGCCCTTCTTTTTCGTTATAGGCTGCTATATTGTCCACTTCAAGTATGGGCTGAGGCTGGATGTTTATCGTATAAATTTCCTGGTTAAGCCCTTTGTACTTTTGGGACAGCATTGGGTCAAAACCTGAGTAATCTTCAGTAACTTTTACAAATTCTTCAATCCGTGTGATACCAATAATGCCCATGTTTTGTGTAATTTCTACAGCGTTGGTACTCCATGGAGTTATCATGGCGGCGCGTGGGCCGACAAAAAAATCCGCAAGGGCGGATTTTTCTATTTTATGTGCATTGCCAAAAAGCCAGTTTAATTTTGAGGTGTCTTCTGCAGAAAGTTCGCCCTGCGACTGGACTGCATAAACCGTATTGGTCTGGTTACCGAAGAAATGGATCATTATGATGTTGTGTTGTAGTTGTGAGGTGCAAAATTAATTAAAATTAGTTGTGAGGCAATAGCCGGCACCCAAAAGTAATACAACTTTACAATACTGCTACTGTTACTACGGCCTACTAACCGGCCTGCCACAAAACCATTATAATTTTTCACCTCTTTTACCGGAAAACAGCTTCATAAAGTAGCCCCAGCCTAATCCTGCAACAATCCAAACCGGAACACCTATAGCAAGATGAAAACAGGTAATGGCTTCATCCGTTAAAAGTGGTGTCACTATATCGATTATAAGGAACATAGAAACGCCAAACATCAGTCCATAGGCAATCCAGCCTTTATTAGCAAAAGGGTCTGGAAAAATATCAACATCAATGTTCCTAAACCTTTCAGGCTGTTTTGCCAGCCATTGCGCTTTAAGTGCCTTCCTGAACCAGCCCCATATTGGGAACGTAACAGCAAGTAATAGTAAAGAAGTAAAGTTTGAAAGGCACGGAATAATGCCTCCGCATGATGGGCAATACAGGCCAAACCAGTTTTTAAAAGCAGTATTGTTTTGAATAGACCATGTACGGCCATCATGTAAGGTATCGCAATGCGGACAGGGAACCAGGGTACGTTCAAAGCGTGGCTTGTTTGATGTTTTGTCTTCCAGCATTACTTTTGGTATGCGCTGGCCAAGCACAAGCTCATTAAAAACCAGACCGGGATTTAGCATCCAGTGTATCATCATAAAATGTTTCCAGTCATAAACCCGATACTTATTTTGATCAATTTTCATGTCAGGAGTATATGAAATTATACCGTCTTGAACAAATAAAGAGCGCTGTAGTGACCACAGCGCTCAAATTTAATAAGTTATAAATTTATTTTTTCCTCTTCATTATAATTTCCATTGTTTTAAACTCTTTACCACTCCTCAGGTCATACATTTCCATCTTACGGGTATCGTTGTCAACAATAGTATAGACCTCACGGCATTTTACCGGTTTCCCTTCTACAGGGTCAACCATCTCACCTGTCAGCACCATGGTTTTTCCGTCAGGATTCATTTTCCCCTTCATTACCATCATGCCTGTACCCATATTATCAATCCAGGTAGAAATATATTCTTTGGTAGCATTGTCAAAAGCTACAACACCATGGCCTTCAAATGGCATTCCCATAACATTTCCTGTATAAGCCGACTGCTGGTACCTTCCTCCCATTATCATCTTAATTTCGGCAGTTGTGGACGCTTTTTCCGGCTTGGTGTCAGGATTTTGCCAAAAGGTCATATCACAGTACCATGTGCCGGTTTCTGTGGCCATCATTTTGTGTGCTGCGCCGGGAGTCATATACGTTTCCCACGCTTTCATTTCGGCATCACTTTGCGCTGATGCTTTACCCCCGGCAAATGCCATTGCCAAAAGGGCTAGTGCATAAATTTTTTTCATAAATTGATAGATATAATTTGTTTGTATAACTAAAGTATGAAATTTTATTGAAAATCAGGTAATTATTCACTCACAAATTCATAAGCACCTATATCGGGGGCGCCATTGCGGGGATTCCCTAAAATATCAACAGGAACACCGGCATCAAAACCTGCATTTACCGCCGCTGAGCCCTCACTTATCCTGAGGTCGTTATTTTGAGGGTTACGGAACTGTGGCCTGTTTTCAGAAGAATTGCGTGCCCTTTTACTGCCTGGATAGTTCGGGCCGTTGAACTGGTATAAGGGGTTTGACGCATACTCGTTACTGAAGTCAAAAAATTTAATCAGGCAGTTCTGGAACTGGTAACCAAATACCGGGGGTGTACTGGCCTGGATACCTTTATTCTCTAATGAAATTCCCCTGTTGCCCAAACCGAAAAAAATACAATTAATGAATTGTGCATTTAAGTCTGTAACCTCAATAGTAGAACTGGTTTCCCTATAATCATTGAGCACCAGAGGGAACTGGTTGAAGTTATTGAAGTAATTGGCAATGGTGCAGTGTGTGAAGTTATATATACCGCCAAAGGTAAGCCCCAGCGACGCCTCACCTGCCTTGTTTACAACAAGGTTAGTGGCTGTTATATGCCCGTTCCTGGCCAGAATGCCCACATTGCTGCAGTTATATACCTGCATGTTACGCAGTTTAAGCGTTTCGGGGGTGCCATCATTACCTTCCACAAGCAATCCGACAGTGGCATTTTTTATAATTATATTGCTCATAGTATTGGCCGTACTGCCATTACGGAGCCATACAGTACCCCACTGACCCGGGGTTTCTGCAAACCTTGGCTCAAGCCTGTCCCCTTCAAAAACTATTTGCCCTGCTTCTGTGGGGGGGTTGTTTGCATTGCCTGCTGCTATTGTAGCGCCACTGCTCACCAACAGGCCGGAGTCAGCGTGAAAATGTACCCTTGCGCCAGGGTCTACAATAAGGGTTTTCCCGGGAGGTACGGCCGCATAGCCATAAATCACATAAGGCTTTTCATTGGTCCACCTCAGCTCATTGCCATGGTTCGGGTCATTTTCATCAAGGTAAAAACCATAAATACGGTCAGGCTCACCCGGATTAAGCGGGATTGATTCATAACTCCCGTCATCAAAACGCTGCGGGTACAGGAAAATAGCATCCTGTATGAGTGTTACCAGGTGTACTTCCTGTACGCCGTTGGTATTGAAAAACTGGAGCTCATCTGTATAAAGAAAATCATCCGGGTTGGCTTCGGCTACATCAACCGTGGTTTCAATAAATATAAACATACTGTCCTTAGCCAGCAGTTCTACATTTTCAAATGACTGCCCTGACATGCCGTCAACCATCAGGCGGTATTTGGAATCAGGCCGTTTGAGTTTTACTGATGGAATGGAAATATCCCTATTGCTGCGGTTATACACTTTTAACGTATAAGTACTTGACCCAATGTTTGTAAACACGGTGTCGAGATAAACCGTATCCCTTGAAAATTCAAGCCCGCCGCCACTCGGCTCAAATTCAAAATCGTCACGGCAGGAAATAAGCGATAATCCGGCAATTATTAAAAGGAAAAGTACATACTGGCGCATAAGCAGCAATTTTTGGTAAAAATAACTATTAATTTGACATTTTAGTATACAGCGGAATTTTAAACAATACTCCTGCCCTGTGCGCACTTTTTTTTCTTTTCAGCAGCCTGCTAAACGCTCTTTTGCAAGGTTTGGTCGCGCTGTCTGCTATATCTCCCTGCCGCGAAAGCAGGCGGCAGGGAGGATGCCGCTCCCATCGCGGCTAAAAGGGACAGTCAGTTTGTTCTTGCCGGCTTCAGTGCCTGTAAAAACGGAAAATGACTCACCCGGCAACATTATATAAAAAAAGAAAAGCCCTGCAATTACAGAGCTTTTCATACGTTTTGACGCTTTCTTCTGTCAAAAAAAAAGTGACCATGACTGGATTCGAACCAGCACGCCTTGCGGCACCACCCCCTCAAGATGGCGAGTCTACCAATTTCTCCACATGGCCTTTCCCGGTAATAAAAAAAGTTAAGCAACGGCTTAACTTNAATAAGCTGGAAATTAATTTAATACAATTTTTGTCGTGTACTTAGCAATACTATGTAAAAGACAACAACGGATGCCAGGCAGTACTTACCAACCAGGTAGTTGTGCCGGCAGTGCCGCAACTATTACTCAATCTTGACCTTACCAGTGCAGAGATATACTGTTCAGGCGAGAGTACCGCTATGATAATATCAAATGCTACAGGGGGGCTTGGCAATTACCAGTATGAACTTCTTGATGCGGCTAACAATGTGCTTGCCGGGCCACAGGCTGGAGAAACATTCAGCGGGCTGGCAGCAGGCAGCTATAAAGTACGTGTTCTGAGCGGCGATTGCCAAGAGGTATCGGCAATAATTACTATCGCCAACCCTGCACCGCTTACTGTTACATCTGTTGAAAATGACATTCTTTGTTTTGGCGATGCTAACGGCAGCATTAGCATTACGGCAACAGGAGGAACGGGAATTATACAATATGCCATATCACCAAACCTAAACCAGTTTGATACAGACAATAGCTTTACCGGCCTGGCACCCGGGCCATACCAGGTAATTGTACAGGACCAGAACGGATGTTTCCAACTGCTCAACTTTAACATTGATGAGCCTGCACCGCTGGTGGCTGATTTTGTAGCTATACAGGACGAACTATGCCTGAATGCCGCAGACGGAAGCATAACCTTAAGCCTTGTTGGCGGAACTGGCAGTTATGAAGTTAGCCTTGATAATATAAACTTTGTAACAGTAACAGGCAACCAGTATACATTTACCGGCTTATCAGGCGATACATTTTACCAGATATTTGTACGGGACAGTAACGGCTGTAATATAAACCCTCCGCTGGAATACTATATGATGCCGGCTGTGGAAGTGATACCCGATGTTACCGTGACGCCGACATGTACCAATAATGTACCCGGAAATACCGTGGTGGTAAATGTCAATCCCGAAGTTGTAGCCGATGTAGAGTATTCACTGGATGATGTTACTTACCAGGCATCCAATACCTTTACCAATCTTGCTCCGGGCAATTACACTGCTTACGTAAGGCACAGCAACGGCTGTACAAAAACCGATACGTTTGTTATTGATAATCTTTCGCCTGTAGCAGCAACCGCGGTCGTAACAGCCAACGTGGCCTGCTTCGGCGGTACAACAGGCGAGATAACCGTAACGGCTTCGGGAGGAAACAGTATATTGCAGTATGCCATCTCCCCTGCCTTTACCTATGGCGCATCAAACGTGTTCACAGGGCTGGCAGCAGGTACCTATACCATAAGGGTAAGGGATAACATTGGCTGTGAGGCAGAAGTAACCAATATTACGGTTACACAGCCGGCAGCGGCGCTTTCAGCCACGGTAACAGGTACACCTGAAATATGTATCAATGCCAATGATGGTACCATAACAGTGACCGTATCAGGCGGGACAGCCCCTTATGCTACCAGCCTTGACAATGTGAACTTCACACAGGGCCAGTTCAGCTTCACAGGGCTGGCAGACGGCACTTACACCATATACGTACGTGATGCCAACAGCTGTACCATCACCCCGCTTACTTATACTGTACTGCCGGGCGTGGACATACAGCCCGTGGCAACCGTAACACCGAACTGTACCAACAATACACCGGGCAACGTGGTTACTGTTGCTGTTAACCCTGCTGTGGCAGCCAGCGTGGAGTACTCTCTTGACGGGGTTACTTACCAGGTTTCCAACACCTTCAGCAACGTACCTGCAGGGCCACAAACAGTATATGTACGCCACAGCAACGGCTGTATCAGGACAGATGATTTTGAAATACTGCCGCTACAGCCTGTTACAGCAACCGCGGCCGTAACAGCCAACGTGGCCTGCTTCGGCGGTACAACAGGACAAGTAACTGTAACGGCTTCGGGAGGAAACAGTACATTGCAGTATGCCATCTCCCCTGCCTTTACCTATGGCGGCTCAAATGTGTTCACAGGGCTGGCAGCAGGTACCTATACCATAAGGGTAAGGGATAACATTGGCTGTGAGGCAGAAGTAACCAATATTACGGTTACACAACCTGCGGCCGCGCTATCAGCTTCGGCCGTTACAACACCGGAAACCTGTATAAACCAGGGTAACGGAAGTATAACCATTACAATTTCGGGAGGTACGGGACCTTACTCAACAAGACTGAACACAACATCATTTGTACAGGGCCAGCTGGTATACAACAACCTTGCGGCAGGCACCTATACTGTGTTTGTAAGGGATGCTAACGGTTGTGATATTGTACCTTTAACTGTTACGGTAGCTCCGGGTGTAAACATCCAGCCAAATGCAACAGTAACAGCAACATGTACTAACAATACCCCTGGCAATGTTGTTACCATAAGCGTTAACCCGTCTGTTACCGGCAGCGTACAATATTCCCTTGACGGTATCAACTATGTAAACAATAACACCTTTACCAACGTGCCGGTAAGTGTTACAACAGTATATGTAAAGCATACTAATGGCTGTGTGAGCACTGCACCGGTTACAATACCTGCCTTGCAGCCTATTACAGCAAGTGCAACTGTAATTTCAAATGTGGCCTGTTTTGGTGGCACAAGCGGAGCTATAAGTGTAACGGCTTCAGGAGGCAACGGGGCATTGCAATATGCTATTTCACCGGCATTTAACTACACTTCTTCGGCAAGCTTCACAGGGCTTTCCGCCGGCAGCTACATAATCAGGGTACGCGATGCGGCTGGCTGCGAAAGGGAGATTTCAGGAATTAATATTACCCAGCCGGCAGCAGCGCTTACAGCTACAGCGGTTGCAACCCCCGAAGCATGTATCAGTAGCAACAACGGAAGCATCACTATTACAATAAGCGGAGGTACTGCACCTTATTCGACCAGAATTAACGGTTCGCCGTTTGCTGCAGGACAGCTGGTGTATAACAACCTTTCTGCAGGCCAGTACACCATACAGGTAAGGGATGCCAACGGATGTACCGTAACCCCTATACAGGTGCAGGTACAGGACGGGGTCAATATACAGGCTACAGCTTCAGTATCGCTTGTTTGTACCGGCAATGTACCCGGCAATATAGTAACCGTAAACGTTAACCCCGAAGTGGCCGGCCAGGTGCAGTATGCTGTTGATAACGGAACCTATACAAGTTCAAACACTTTCAGCAACCTTACCACCGGCAACCACATTATAACGGTAAAGCATGTTAACGGATGTATCCAGTCATTGCCGGTAAACATACAAAACGGTGTCCCTGTAAATGCCACGGCTACCGTAAACGGCACTATAAGCTGCTTTGGGGCAACAACCGGGGCTATAAGGGTAACCGCGTCCGGAGGTACAGGAGGATTACAGTATGCTATTTCTCCCGACTTCAACTATGTAGCTTCTGGTAACTTTACAGGCCTTGCGGCAGGAACATACACTATAAGGGTGCGTGATGCCATAGGCTGCATAAGGGAAATCCAGAACATTGTTATTACCCAGCCGGCAGCCATTGCTGTTGTTACTGCTGATATACTGGAGGAAATATGCGCTGATGATGATAATGGCGCTATTGAAATTGCAATTTCAGGCGGTACTGCTCCTTATGCCACAAGGCTGGGGGCTACAGGCAACTTTGTAGACGGACAGCTGCTGTTTGAAAACCTCAACGGAGGGCAAACCTATACCCTGTTTGTGCGTGATGCTAATAACTGTATCGTTACACATGAGGTAACCCTTGCCCCTCCTGTTGATATTGATGCACGGCCGGTTATAGACTATGGCTGTAATGCTACCACTGTGACCATTGCCGTATCGGCAGCTGTGGAAGGTAGTGTGACCTACTCGCTTAACGGTGGTACGCCGCAAAGTTCAAATGTGTTTGTGAATGTGCCTGTGGGCCCGCACAGGGTTGATATAGTGCATACCCTTGGATGTACGGATGTAGCTGAATTTACTATTGCGCCGCAGGTGCCATTACAGGTTACATTAGCTGAAAGCGGCCTAAACCAACTGACCGCTACAGCAACAGGCGGCAGTGGCGGTTACCAGTACAGCTTTAACGGAAATGATAATGGCAGCAGCAATACGTTTGTGTTCTTGAGCAGTGGCAACCATACGGTGACGGTAACCGACAGCAGGGGCTGTACGGCAACAGCGAACATAAACGCGAGGTTTGTTGATATTGAAATCCCGGACGTGGTAACGCCTAATGATGACGGAAGGAATGATACCTGGTCTCCGGCCAACACGCAAAACTACCCTAACATTACTACGGATATTTTTGACAGGTACGGAAGAAAACTTGCGGTTCTGAGGCAGGGACAAAGCTGGGACGGGAAATACCGCGGCAACGAACTGCCAACCGGCGATTACTGGTACATCATTAAACTTGGTGATCCACAGGACAGCAGGGAATTTGTTGGCCACTTCACCATATACAGATAATACTAAACAGCCGTGGCTTGCGGCCACGGCTTTACAACACTAACGACTCAGAAAAATGAAAAACATATACATAAAATTAGTATTGTTACTGGCAGTAACGGCAACACAGGCGCAGGAACTTAATATTCCCACTTTTACCCAGTACCTTGCCGATAACCAGTTTGTGGTGTCACCGGCATTCGCGGGTATAGGCGATTATGTAAAAATAAGGGCAAACGGGCTTACGCAGTGGGTAGGCATAAAAGACGCGCCTGACATGCAGTCCCTGGCAGCTGATATGCGGATTTCAGATGATAGCGGCGTAGGGTTTTCTTTTATAATGACCGAAACGGGAATACGCGGCAATATGGAGGCAAAATATCATTTGCGCACCACCTGATCCTCGATAAATATGACGAGCAGTTCCTTTCCATGGGAATATCGTATAACATGAACCAGTTCAGGGTTGAAGTAGAAAACTTCACTACTGTTGACCCTGGCGTAACAGACAACCGCTACGTTATAAACCACAACTTTGATGTATCATTCCTATACAGGCTCCGCAAGTTTTACCTGAGCTTTAATGCCTCAAACATACTCAACAAAAACCTTGATGTATTTGCTATTAACGAACCTAACAGGCTGCGTAATTACCAGCTGTATACCGGCTATACCTTTAGGGGCGAAAGCGGTAGCGGTATTGAATTTGAACCATCGGCATTTGTGCAGTATTTTGAAAGTGATACGCGTTCGTCAACTGACCTCAACCTGAAGATCAGGCTTATGGATTATGAAGATTACTATTGGGTGGGCGTAAGCTACCGTTTCCTGAACGACCAGGTCATGAAGCCCCTGAACATAGGCCCTATGGCAGGCCTGAAGAAGTCTAATTTTTATTTTGCCTATTCCTACCAGGTCACTACCAATGAATTCCTGGCTTTCAACAGTGGTACGCACATGATAACCGTGGGGCTTGATATATTCCAGGGTATAAGCAACTGCCCGTGTACAGCGCATTACAACTAATCAGGACGGGCAAAACAGCCCGTCTTTTTCTTCTATGGCATGCATAAACTTCTGCCATTTTACCAAAAACCAGTCCGTTGAAAGCTATCCGTATTATTTATAAGGCTAAGCCTGTTTCTGAAAATCGACCTTTAGTAATGGCCCGGGCAAACCAACTTAAAAATTATATAAAACATCCGGGTGCCTATTGTCTGTAAAAACGAGGCTTTTTTATTGCTGCATTTTTATCGGGATTATGTTAAACACTATTAATTTAGTTTTAATAAATGTTTAACTATTTTGACTAAAAATTAAATTAAATTTAAAGTTAAAAAATAAAATTTATTAACATTATTTTATTTTAATATTATAAGTAATTTTCTCATAAAATTTTTACAATTGTTAACTAATGGTGCAAAAACTTTTATTGCTGTTGCTGGCTCTGGGCTGGTGCAGTATGTGGTCGCAGGATATCCTTTGGGAAAAATCCTATGGAGGCAGGCATGCCGATTATCTTTTTGATGCGCAGCCTTCGGCTGATTACGGGTTTATCCTTGCGGGTAGTTCGCTTTCCAACGCCGGCGGGAACAAGACCGAGGGCAACATGGGTAACCTGGATTACTGGATATGGAAAATGAATGAAGCGGGCGAACTGGACTGGCAGAAGAACCTGGGCGGTACCGGGCAGGACCTCCTGCACTGCATACGGACCACGCGCGACGGGGGCTTTATACTGGCAGGCACTTCTGACTCACCGTCCGGGCTGCATAAAAAAGATTCCTGCAGGGGCGGCACAGACCTCTGGATAGTAAAACTGGACGCCAAAGGTGGGGAGCAGTGGCAGCGCACCATAGGGGGCAGCGGGCAGGAACTGCTGAGAGGGATTGTACAGACAACGGACGGAGGCTATATCATTGGCGCCTCATCAGCCTCTGATGTGAGCCCGGAGATACTCAAAGGCCGGCAGGACCCTTACGGTAAATGGGAAAGCAGCCGGGGCGGCCTTGATTTCTGGATTATAAAGCTTGACAAGAACGGGGACATAAAATGGCAGCGTACCCTTGGGGGCCTTTATGCCGATGTCCTTGAAAGCATTGAGCAGACAGCAGACGGTGGTTATATCATCGGGGGGCACAGCAACTCCCCTGCTTCTCCCGATAAGCCTGATAATGGCTACGGCAGCGGCGACTACTGGATACTGAAACTGGACCAGGACGGCGCAGTAGCATGGCAGCGCGACTTTGGCGGCGATGAGGATGACCACCTCTATGCGCTAAAGCAGGTTGCGGATGGTGGCTACATTGCCGGCGGAAGCTCAGCCTCACCCGCAAATGGCAGCAAAAAGAAAAGCAACAGGAAAGGTACCGATATGTGGGTGCTGAGGCTTGATGATAAGGGAGAGCTCCTGTGGGAAGAGACCTACCATGTTGGGGAAGCCGACCTGCTCACGGCTATTGTGGCTAACCGGGACGGGAGTTTCCTCCTTGGCGGTTATACCCGCAGCGAATCGGCCGCAGCCGCACAGGCTGACAGGAAAGAAATTAACGACTACATTACCCTAAAGATAAACGCAAAAGGCGAAGAACAGTGGCGCAGGGCTATAGGCAGCAGCGGCGAGGATATCCTGAGAAAGATGATAGAGACCCGCGATGGCGGCTACCTGCTGGCAGGAACATCCAAAGGGCAGGTATCGCGAGACCGCAACTCCGGCAAAGGCAGCAATGACTTCTGGATAGTGAAGCTGAAGGATAACGACAAGGAAAAAACAGGGGAAAAGCGCGACATGCTGGAAGCAGCGCCCAACCCTGCCGAACAGTTTACCAACATCATTGTAGGCTATGAGTTCCTAAGCGGTACCGCCACCGTCTATGACCTTGCGGGAAGGCAGCTGCAGGCTTTTCCCGTAACCGACAGGACCATTCCTGTTGACCTGGGTGGCTACCCGCAGGGTATATACATTGTTGAAGTGCGTACTAACGCCGGGACCGATTCTGTTAAAGTAGTAAAATCAAAAAGATAACCAGCCATACTATATCCCATGAAATTATTTTTAAACTTTTTAGTGGCGTGCATAACCATAGGGGCTTATGCCCAAAACAGTGCCATAAAGACCCCGAGTATAACACCTCCTTCGCCCACAGTGGCTAACCTGATGAATTTTGAAGAAGTACCTATAGACTATTACAGTGGCCAGCCGGATATTTCAATACCAATTTATACTAAAGCACTAAATTCCGAGTTGAGCTTACCTGTTGTATTAAAGTACAATACTATGGGATTACGGATTGAGTCGCGCTCCGGCTGGACAGGTACAGGCTGGTCACTGGATACTGGAGGCGCAATATCGAGAACTGTGAGAGGATACGCGGATGAACTTCCTAGAAGTGGTTCTTACGATAATGTGACGGGTATCTTTCATAATGATGACTTTTGGAATTATGATAATTTATCCTATGACGAAAGGGAAGAATTTAAATGGAATGCTTTAGGATGTATTAATGATAAATACGACGCCCAGCCCGACTTATACCAAATTAGCATGCCGGGCTATTCCGGGCGGTTCGTGATTGCAAAAGAAGGGGGCATATTCAAAGCCCGGCAGCTTGATATGAACCAAAAGCTCAATATAACTTTTACCATGGATGACACAAAAGCAATAACAGGTTTTGTGATTACGGATGCTAACGGGTATAAGTATATTTTTGGCACCACCGACAACCCACAAAATCCGGCTATTGAAACTACCGTAACAGCTTCTTTTGTTAGTTCAAAAAGCAGGGATATCAATTTACCCGTACTGCCACAGCAAAACCCTACCCTGCCGGCAGCTAATACCGCATGGATGCTGACATCTATTACTACGCCCAACGGACAGTTGCTGGCAAAATTTGATTACATCAATTCTGAAGAAAAATATGATACACCCTGGTCATCAACTTACAATGATTTAGTCAATCCCAATTACTACACAACAATGTTGCTTAATGCGTATAATTGTACGCAGTTTAGGCCTATCTTTTCACAAACCAAAAGTTCTATAACTACCCAAACCAAAAAGCTGGTAAAGGTTAGCTTTACCGATAAGACGAGCATACAATTTTCATTGTCCAATGAAAATACCCATCCGGAAAACCAGGGGCGCTACTTGGAAGGAATATCAATACACCGGCAGGTAAATGGCACTAACCATACCGTGCGTTCCTATAACCTGACATATGAAACCACGTTGAGTAACCGCCTGTGGCTCATGAAGGTTACATCAGGGTCTGATTTCAGCCAGACGTTTGAGTATTTCCAAAAAAACCTGTTGCCCAACCAGTATGCGGAAAAAGATAATTGGGGCTATATGAAAAGTGATTTTCGTGATAATCCTGCTTATCCGTTTAATTATTATGATAATGAAGCCTTCAAAAAAGGTATCCTTGTTAAAATAACAAGCAGGGGTGACGGCGTCAAAGCCTTTCAATGGGAGCCTCATACCTTTTCACATGAAAGTAACAGACTGATTGACAATTTTGACAATAACCCCTGGAATGCACAGACCGTACCAATGTTTACCCACCAGTTTGCTTCAAGTACAGGAGGTAGCTTTTTACAGGGTACGGAATTTACGCTGACACATGACCAGTATGTGGAAATTACTAAAACATTACTTCCGGGTAACGTTAATGCCAACCCAAATAACTTTTCAGTATTAATTAAAAAAGCCGGGACTAATACCACTATTACAATCCCGCTTAATCAACTAACAAAAAGGCAGTTGCTGACTAAAGGTACTTATAGCGTGACTGTTAAGGTTGATCTGCTTGCGACGCTCGCAGATAATTATTTGTTGCAGGGCTATATAAATGTAAGGCACACTGCCCTTGTTTCGCCCGCACAATATACGTACTACCATCTGGGCGGCGGGCCCAGGATTAGCGTTATTGAATTTCGGGACAAAACGGGTGATTCGGTATTGAAAAATATACGATATTCATACCGCATGCCGGAGCAGCCCTACAACCCGTTGCGCCCTATAATATATTCTTCCGGGGCAGTAGACGCCAAACTTGGGAGCATGTACCAGGAATACACGGAGAAAGACCTGAAATATATTTTCGGTGTCGCAGAAAATGTTCCGGGTAGCTTTTTGGCTCGTGAAATTACTTATTTTGTCCGTACCAATCAGCTTACCGCGCAGTTATGCAAAGGAAGCTATGTAGGCTATAAGCGTGTCGCTGTTATTGAGAATGGTATTATGGCCATAGGCAACAGTCAGCTGGACGGCAGTACGCCAAATGGGTTTACAGAGTTTATTTTCACCAATGCCATAGATGCGCCATTACCAGTAGGTGTTTTTTTATACCCCTTTAGTGAAACGCCTAACTATGACCATAAAAGAGGGTTGTTGTTACGCAAGACTGTATACGATACACTAAGCAGGCCACTCGAACAAACGGAAAATGAATACGAATTAAAAGAAGAATTTGCAATTCGTTCCACAATGTCTCGTGAAAAACCTTGCCAGTGGAAGCAATTTTATGAAACCTATGCCCAATACCGTGATTATAGCGTGGTTTATCCGCAACCCTGTCCGTTTGCAGACTGTACATTGTTTTATTTTAACTGTAATGAAACCCCAAATCTTTTTATCGCTACGTTTATAAACCAAACACATGCCTACCTGAAATCATCGGTGCAAAAACAGTATTTTTATGATACCGCGGTGCCTTCAGTATTGGAACGAAGAACCGACATGGTATATAACCCCGTAAATTTCCAGCTGAAGGAACAGACCGAAAGTTACAGGGAAGGCAGCGAAACCATTACCGAAAAAACGGAATATGAATATCCCGCGGGAGGGTACACCACATCTTTATTTGATACAGCAGAACAAGCTGTAATTAACTCCATGCTGCTCCATAACAATATTAACCGCCCCCTCGTGGTGTCCAGTTACAAAAACGGGGCACTGGTGCAGCCCCTCATCAATAAATACAAGGTTTTTGCCCCTGACCAGATATTGCCGGGCAAAGTGCAGCTAATAAAAGGGGGGCAGCCCTCCGCTGCCGCGGAAGACCGCCTGGTTTACCACGGGTATAACAGTTTAGGTAATGTAACCGATGTTTCCCTGGCAGGTGGCATGCGTACCTGCTATATTTGGGGCTATAACGGCACTTTGCCGGTAGCCAAGATTGATAACAGGCCGGGAGGTTATGCCACACTGCCCGCAACACAGGTAACTAATATCATAAATGCTTCTGACACGGGCGACGAAACCACCCTTACCGCAGCCCTTAATGACCTGAGGGCGCACCAGGATGTCAGGAACTCACATATTATTACCTTGACATTTGATACCGTACTAGGCGTAAAAAGCGTAACCGACCCCAAAGGGCTGCGCCTTACTTATGAATATGACTACCTGGGCAGGCTGGTACTGGTACGTGACTCGTTTGGAAACCTGGTTTCAGAATATAAATACAACTTCAGGGGCGGGAACTTTTAAAAAACAAACAACCACTTTATATGAAAAAAATTATATATACCCTGGCCCTCCTACCGGTGTTGCTGTACGGCCAGGACAATACATACAATTACGTGCGTGCCTATACTTACAAGGAAGCTACTTATTTTAGTGATGAGGCCAAGGCTAATGCTACCGTAACCTATTATGATGCTATAGGGAGGCCCATACAACAGATAGCCGGTAAAATGTCTGGTAACGGTAAAGACATTGTCACCCATATCAAATACGATGCCTACGGGCGGCAGGAATACAGCTACCTGCCGTATGCTTCAGAAAACAGTAACCTGGCTTTTAACGGTACCGCCGAGGTAAATACGTATACGTTTTATAATACGTCCCAATATGAAAACACGCCTAACCCTTATAGCCGGAGCTTTTTTGAAAGTTCACCGCTTAACCGGGTGCTCAAGCAGGCAGCGCCCGGGGCCGCATGGATAGGCGACCCCGGCAGCAATGATGACAAAACGGTAAAATTTGCCTACCGGGCCAACGTCCAAAACGAAGTGAAGCGCCTTAGCGCGACCGCCACATGGAACAATACTACAGGGATATATGACATAGCCTTTGCCGACCTGGGCTACTATAGCGAGGCACAGCTAAATAAGAGCATAGTGACCAATGAAAACGGTGCAAGCACCGAGGAGTTTAAGAACATGCAGGGACAGGTACTGCTCAAAAGGGCTTATGACCGGGATGAAAAATATGACACTTACTATGTGTATGACCAGTTTGGCAACCTCACCTATGTAATACCGCCGCTTGCTGAAGGCCTTCTTGACCCCGGCCTCTGCTATTACTACAAATATGACCACCGCAACCGCCTTGCCGAGAAAAAGATACCCGGTAAGCAGTGGGAATATATAGTGTATGACATACTGGACAGGGTGGTAGCCACCGGCCCTGCCCTCTCGCCTTTTGGTGTTGCTGCTACGGAAGGATGGATGTACACTTTTTATGACACTATGAGCAGGCCGGCTTTTACCGGCTGGTATGCCGCTGCGGGCATCAACAGCAATGCACGGGCGGCACTGCAGGCGCAGCATACGGGTGCAGTAAGTAATGTACAGCGAAGCAGTGACATTATTGATAATATCCCTGTTGGTTACAAAAGAACCATCATACCACCGGGCTTTAAGCTGCTTACCATAAATTACTATGATACGTATGCCAGCGATGCCTATCCATGGCCGGGTGGGCCGGAAACCCCGGCGTCATCAATGATCATAGAGGGACAGCCGGTAATGGCTATACCCAAAGGGTTGCCGGTAGGCAGCTGGACAAGGGTGCTGGACAGCCCCACAGGCACTACCGGCGAAACCTCCTACACGCTGTATGACGAAAAGGGCAGGCCGGTACGCACGTATATGGCAAACTATATCGGTGGCTATACACAGGCAGATACAAAACTTGATTTTGACGGCACGCCCCAGTATACCAT
>NZ_NOXV01000282.1:0-183 GCF_002251835.1 Flavobacterium cyanobacteriorum | reverse complement strand
CACTACCGGCGAAACCTCCTACACGCTGTATGACGAAAAGGGCAGGCCGGTACGCACGTATATGGCAAACTATATCGGTGGCTATACACAGGCAGATACAAAACTTGATTTTGACGGCACGCCCCAGTATACCATTACCAGGCATAAAGCTGACCCCGGCAGTACGGAGCTGGTGGTGCGGGA
>NZ_NOXV01000280.1 GCF_002251835.1 Flavobacterium cyanobacteriorum | reverse complement strand
ATGAGGACTTGCAGCGGAAAGCCCGGCCCGAAGGGACACGCCCAAAAAAATGATATAAAAGAAAATGCAACCGGCTCAGAAGAAAAAGTGCCGGTAGTATGGACTACCCAAAAACCTCATACGCTTCACCATCATAGCTGGCAAAAACCATTGTGGGGTGCGAGTCCCGGTGAAAGATGTTCCCTTTGCTGTCAATAGCTATAGCACCGCAAAATCCATCGTAAGGCTTAAGTTCTTCAAAGGTCTTTTCAAAGGCTTTTTTAATATCCAGCCCGTCGGTTACACGGGTCACTATTTTAGCGGCTGTGGCATTGCTCACTATGTCCTCCCCTACGCCTGTGCAGCTGACCGCGCAGTAATCATTGGCAAAATTACCGGCTACAGTAGCCGAATCTGATATGCGCCCCACCATTTCAAAACCCTTACCGCCTGTAGAGGTTGCCGCAGCAAGCCGGCCATCCTTATCAAGCGCTACACACCCAACGGTTCCCGTACCTTTAGCGGCAAGTTTTTTCTCAAATTCGGCCCGGCGCTCCGGTGTTTCTGTACTATACGCATCAAAGCCGTTTACACGGGCAAAGTGTATCGCACCTTCCCCACCGAGTACCTTATCATCATAAGCCATGAGCTTTTCGGCTACAAAAACAGGGTTTTTCACCTCTTCAATGTTTATAACCCCACTAAACTTTTTGCTTTGCCCATCCATTATTGAAGCGCTCATCCGGATTTTGCCGTCGCTTTGTATCTGGGAGCCCGTACCGGCATTGAACAACGGGTTATCCTCCAGAAGTGAAACAGCGTAGGCAACAGTATCAAGCGCTGAATTGTTGCGGAGAAAATGATATGCCTGCGTCACAATAGCCTTAACCGCTTCCTGCTTGTCGGCTTTCATTTTATCGTCTGTAGATGATTCGCTGAAGAAACCGCCGTGTATAATAATTTTCATAATTGGGTATTGCTTTTTATAAAGATAAGGTTACGCCATAAAATAACTGTAAGCCCCAACAAACTTTCACAAAAATAAACGCCCTCGCAAAAACACAGAGGGCGTACCATTATTCTAAATCTTCTGCCTGGGGCTTCTTGTCATCATCAGCCTCTGCCGGGATGATGAGCTCTGAAGCATATTGTGAATTATGGATGTCCATCCTGTGGGTGTTCAGGTCATACGTGTCATACATGCTCATTACGTGCACAGTCAGGTTGTTTATAGATATTGGCCGCCCCATTTCCACCTGTGTAAGGTTGGTATCGGCAATATTCCTGCCATCTACCAGTATCACGAGCCCGGAACCAATGGCTTCCATACGTCCGTCGCTGGTTATGAGCAGCCCTGTATCTTCCCCAAGGCCAATGCCAAGAACTCTCGGATTACCCACAACAGCCTGGAACAGTCGCCCTATACGGCCACGCTGCACAAAGTGTGTATCGATAATTACATTTTGTATAAGGCTGAGGCCGCTGGTTATCTTCACCTCGCCTTTGAGCAACGCCTCCTGGCTGCTGCCCTGGTAGATCATATTATTGGATGCCGCCGCCGCACCGGCCGATGTCCCCGCATAAATAAACTCTTCATTCCTGAATTTGTCAAGAATAATGTCATGCAGTTTTGTACCTCCGAGTATTGAAGTAAGCCTTAGCTGGTCTCCGCCGGTAAACATTACCACATCGGCAGCGCGCATACGCTCCAGTATTTCCGGGTCATTGGTCTGCTCCCTGCGTTCAATGTTCAGCAGGCCAACATTTTTTGCCTTGAGGTATTCAAATGCCTTAACGTATTGCGGGCCCACCTCTTTAGGTATCACCGATGCTGTAGTGATGACTTCAATGCGCGAATCTTCGTGGTGCTTTGATTCGTTGATTATCCTCCTTAAAATCCCTTTCTCGAAAAAGTTGAGGTTATTGGCAATGTTCTTGTCAAAAGAAGCTTCGGTAAAGCTTCCCTTATCTACTGCGCCGCCAATAATAACTAATTTTCCTTTTATATTCATGCAGCAAAAATAGTTAAAAAGCTAAAAATGGCAATCTATAATAAAAATTTTCTTTCAAAACAGCCTTTTATCTAATTATATCTAAAAAATATTACCAAGCATTGCAATTTGAATATTTTTTTAAGTAATTTTCTAAACATAAAAATCACACGGCAATTATATTGCGCTGACACTAAAAAAACCAAAAACAAATCATTAACCATAAGAATATTAACATCCTATGAAAATCTTAAAGATACAGGCCCTGCGGGGGCCAAACATCTGGAGTACCTACCGAAAAAAACTCATCCAGATGCGGCTCGACCTTGAAGAAATGGAACAGTACCCGACCAATAAAATTGAAGGCTTCAGGGAACGGATAGAGGCCATGCTGCCGTCCCTGATTACCCACCGTTGCTCAGAGGGTGTAAGGGGTGGTTTTTTTAAGCGTGTAGAAACCGGCACCTGGATGGGCCACGTGATTGAGCATATAGCTCTTGAGATACAAACCCTGGCCGGAATGGAAACAGGTTACGGGCGTACCAGGGAAACCAAAACACCCGGCACTTATAATGTAGTGTTCAGCTACGTGGAAGAAAATGTCGGCATCTATGCCGCGGAAGCCTCCGTACGCATAGCCGAAGCGCTCATAAAAGGGGAAGAATATGATGTGCAGGCTGATATACAGCGGATGAAGGAAATACGCGAACGCGTAAGGCTCGGGCCAAGTACAGGAAGCATTGTTGAAGAGGCCATTTCCCGTGACATCCCATGGATAAGGCTGGGTACCAACTCGCTGGTGCAACTGGGCTATGGCGTAAACCAGGTGCGTTTCCAGGCTACCATAACCGACAAAACAAGCCATATTGCCGTAGATATGGCCAGTGACAAGGAACTGACCAAACGCATGCTCAGCGCTGCATCAATACCTGTGGCTAAAGGCAGCATTTGCAGTACTGAAGAAGGACTGAAGGAAATAATTGATGATATAGGCTACCCTATAGTCATAAAACCCCTTGACGGCAACCACGGCAAAGGGGCGTCAATAAATGTAACTAATTATGAAGATGCTCTTGAAGGGCTGGAATTTGCAAAAAAATACAGCAGGCGTGTCATTGTAGAGCGGTTTGTTACCGGTTTTGACTTCAGGGTGCTGGTCATCAATAATAAAGTGGTGGCTGCTGCAAAACGTGAGCCTGCACACGTAAAAGGAAACGGCACCGATACCATACAGCAGCTTATTGATACCGAAAACCGGGATCCCCGCCGTGGCTACGGGCATGAGAATGTGCTGACGGAAATAACCGTTGACCGAGATACGGAAGACCTGCTCGCCAAAAAAGGCTATACACTCGAAACCATCCCCGAAGACGGTGAGGTTGTGTACCTTAAATCGACTGCCAACCTCAGCACAGGAGGTACATCAGTGGATGTGACGGACAAAATGCACCCCGAAAACATCTTTATATGCGAAAGGATTGCCCGTGTTATAGGGCTGGATATATGTGGCATTGATATTATGGCAGAAAACCTCACACAGCCGCTCAAAGAAAATGGCGGCGTAGTACTCGAGGTCAATGCCGCCCCGGGTTTCCGGATGCACCTTGCCCCTGCCGAAGGCCTGCCGCGCAATGTGGCCGCGCCGGTGCTTGATATGTTGTACCCTCCAGGCAAGCCAAGCCGCATACCTATCATCGCCATAACGGGAACCAACGGGAAAACAACCACTACACGCCTCACCGCACACATCGTAAAAAACAATGGCTACAAAGTAGGGTTCACAACATCAGACGGCATCTATGTGCAAAACCATATGCTGGACAAAGGCGACACTACCGGCCCATTAAGCGCCGAATATATACTCAAAGACCCTACGGTTGAGTTTGCCGTGCTCGAAACTGCCCGTGGGGGCATCCTGAGGTCAGGCTTAGGTTTCAATAGGTGCGACATAGGTATCATCACCAATATCAAAGAGGACCACCTGGGGCTAAATGATGTGCATACCCTGAAAGACCTTGCTAACGTGAAAAGCGTAGTGGTGCGCAGCATCAAAAAAGACGGTTGGGCCGTGCTAAATGCTGATGACCCGGAATGTGTGCGCATCGCAGAAGACCTGGACTGCAACGTTGCTTATTTCAGCATGGACGAGAGCAACCCTGTCATCCACGAATGTACTAAAAAAGGCGGTATTGCGGCCGTATATGAAGAAGGCTATGTTACCATAAAAAAAGGCGAATGGAAAATACGGATTGACAAGGCATCTCACATACCCCTTACCCTTGGGGGCAGGGCCAGATTTATGATTGCCAATGTATTGGCCGCCACGCTGGCAAGCTACCTGTGGGGCTTTAAAACTGATGACATCTGCCTTTCACTCAACACATTCATCCCGGGTGCCGCCCAGACTCCGGGCCGTATGAACATCTTCGAGTTCCGGAAGTTCAGGGTACTGATTGACTTTGCCCATAACCCGGCAGGATATAAAGCGGTTGAGGAGTTTCTACAGAATGTGGAGGCCACCCGGAAAATAGGCATTATAGCCGGTGTAGGCGACCGCCGTGACGAAGATATTATGGAATGCGCTACCATCGCTGCCCGCATGTTTGACCACATCATCATACGCCAGGATAAACATTTACGGGGGCGTACGGACGAAAACATCAACGCACTGATAATCCGGGGGATTGAAAAAGCAGGGCGCAACGTTACCTACGAGATGATCCCGCGCGAAAACGATGCCATAAAACACGCCATAAACAATGCTGTCGAAGGCAGTTACATCGTAGCCCTCAGCGATGTTGTGGCCAATGCTATCGAAATTGTGCAGCGCTACCTCGATAAGGAAAACGAAGAATTCATCCAGAATTAAAACTACAGCCGCCTCATAAACAGGCGGTTTTTTTTTCGCTGCTGTACAACAATTAAAATTTCATACAGATTTTTTTCCTGAAGCAGAATCTTTCAGGCCATATCCGTATAGGCCAGGGCCCGCTATTCGCTCTATCTCCCCGCCGCGAAAGCAGGCGGCGGGGAGGATGCCGCTGCTATCGGGGCTATGCCTCAAGCGCCTGAGTATTTTTGCCGTCGCAGGCCCTACCCCCGGCTAACCCTAAACAAAAGACAGCGCCATTTTATTCATCCCTGTCGTTGCGGTGGTCAATAATGAGTTTATGCTTTTTATAATCATAAATATCGTACTTGCTCATCACGTGCACCACCACATTTTCTATAGATATAGCCTCACCGTCATCAATATCATTAAAATTAGAATCAGCAATGCAGCGCCCGTCCACAAGCATTATCATTCCGGGGCCTATCGCTTCCATCTTGCTGCCATTAGTAACCAGCAGGGCCGCGTTTTCTTCAAGGCCTATGCCCAGCAGGCGGGGGTTGGCCACCACAATCTGCAGCAGGCGGCCTATACGCCCACGGGTAACAAAGTGGGTATCTACAATAACATTGTTTATAAAGCCAAGCCCGCTGGTTACACGCACCTTGCCTTTAAAAAGGGAAACATCGCTGGTCCCCTGGAACACCATATTGTTTGAAGCCGCAGCCGCACCGGCCGAGCTGCCGGCATAGACAAAATCTTCCTTAAAATACTTTTCCTGCATCATATTGAGGAAAGGCGTACCTCCCAGTATCGAAGTAAGCCGCATCTGGTCGCCTCCGGTTACCATAACAATATCGGCTTTAGAAAGGCGTTTCAGTAACTCCTCATCGTGGGCGCCTTCTCTTGATTTTATGTTTATGATACCCGTATTCTCAGCATTCAGCCTTTTAAAAGCTTTCCGGTAGTCATCCCCTATTTCTTCAGGCACGGTTGAAGCCGTGGTAAGTATTTCAATTCGGGACTTATCTTTTTTCACAGATTCATCGATAACCCTTCGCAGGATTCCGTTCTCATAATAATCGTCAACTGCGGTGTCATTATCCATTCTTCCTTTGTCATCGGGCGTACCCTTGTCTTCTGCCCCGCCTATAATAATCAGCTTGCCTTTTACTGCCATGGTTTAAAAGTTAACGTTTTTATGATTTATTTAAGAATTTGGTTTGCAGGATAAAATTATAATATAGTTACGTCCGCTTTTTAAAGAATATTATAAAGTTTTGCTAATGTTTATTGAATTTGGCAAGACCCGCATTTATTTTGCCCAATACAAGCGCCATATAAGGTCGCTAAACAAGCCGGAACAGTTCCGGGCTTATATTATAAGTAAACAACCACATAAAATCCTACTGAAAGACAACACATCCTACACACTATGAAAATCGTTAAAATACAGGTATTGCGCGGGCCGAATGTCTGGAGCAATTACAGGAAGAAGCTTATCCAGATGCGTCTGGACCTTGAGGAGATGGAATATTACCCGACTGACAGGATACCGGGTTTTAGGGAAAGGCTGCAGCAACTGCTGCCCACGATGGTAGAGCACGAATGTTCGGAGGATAAGCGCGGAGGCTTTTTCCTGCGTGTGGAACTGGGTACCTGGATGGGCCATGTCATAGAGCATATAGCCCTCGAGATACAACAACTGGCAGGTATGGAAACAGGCTATGGCCGCACCCGATCCACCTACGAAAAAGGTGTCTACAATGTGGTGTTTGCCTATACTGACGAAGAAGCCGGTATTTATGCCGCAAAGGCAGCCGTAAGGATAGCCGAAGCACTTATAGCAGGCATGCCATACCCTATTGAAGATGACATAGAAAAACTAAGGGAAATTTGTGAATATAACTGCCTTGGGCCAAGCACTAAAAGCATTGTTACCGAAGCAGAAAAAAGGGGCATACCCTGGATGCGTATCGGCAGCGGCTCCATGATACAGCTGGGCTACGGCAACCGGCAAATGCGTTTCCAGGCTACTACAACCTGCAAGACCAATGTAATGGCGGTAGATATTGCCTGCAATAAAAAACGGACTAAAGAACTGCTTGAAATGGCATCCGTGCCCGTACCAAAAGGCAGTGTTTGCAATAGTGTGGAAAAACTGAAGGATATCACAGATGAACTTGGCTACCCATTGGTTATCAAGCCATTGGACGGCAACCAGGGGAAAGGCGCGACCATAAATATAACCACATGGGATGAAGCAGTTTCGGCGCTGGCTTTTGCACAACTGTACAGCAGCACCGTGATTGTAGAACGGTACATTAAAGGCCACGACTTCAGGGTACTGGTTATTGATAATAAATATGTAGCCGCGGCAAAGCGGATGCCAGCTTACGTGAAAGGAAACGGGGTTGATACCATAAAAACGCTTATAGAAGAAGTAAATGCCGACCCAAGGCGGGGCAACGGGCACGCCAATGTGCTGACAAAGATAAAAGTAGACAGGGATACGGAAGAAATGCTGAAGAAACAGCAGCATACGCTTGATTCTGTCCCTCATACAGACGAAATTGTGTTCCTGAAATCAACAGCTAACCTCAGCACCGGCGGATGCGCAGAGGATGTAACCGACACTATTCATCCGGCTAACATAGCCCTTGCGGAAAGGATAGCCAAAGTAATAGGGCTTGATATATGCGGGATAGACATCATGGCCGAAACGCTGGAGCATCCCATCAAAGAAACCGGCGGGGCGGTTATAGAGGTTAATGCCGCACCGGGCTTCAGGATGCACCTGGCCCCTACTGCAGGCAGGCCGCGTAATGTGGCAGCCCCTGTAATTGATATGCTCTACCCGGAAGGTACCGAAAGCCGCATCCCGGTAATAGGCGTTACAGGCACTAACGGAAAAACCACTACTACACGCCTGCTGGCACACATTGCCAAAACCTCAGGCTATAAAACCGGGTACACCACTACCGATGGCATATACATTGATGGCGAACTGCATCAAAAAGGCGACACTACCGGCCCTGCAAGCGCGCAGTATATCTTGAGGGATCCCTCGGTTGAGTTTGCAGTACTCGAAACCGCACGCGGCGGTATGCTCCGCTCAGGTATGGGGTATGACCAATGTGATATAGGTATTATTACCAACATTAAGGAAGACCACCTGGAGCTCAACGATATACATACGCTCGAAGACCTTGCCGAAGTAAAAAGCATAGTGGTGCGCAGCGTAAAGCGGGACGGCTGGGCCGTACTCAATGCCGAAGATGAACAATGCGTAAATATAACTGATGAACTGGACTGCAACGTAGCCTTCTTCAGCCTTGATGAGGAAAATGAACATATAAAGCGCTTTTGCAGCGAGGGGAAAACAGTGGCTGTTTTTGAAAATGGCTACATCACCATAAAAAAGGGGAATAAAAAGATACGCATCATCAACGTGAGCAATGTGCCTGTAACGCTTGACGGCAAGGTAAAATTCATGATAGCCAATGCCATGGCGGCAGCGCTCGGTGCCTACCTCTGGGGCTTTACTACCAAGCAGATAGCTGCCGCGCTGCAATCATTCGTGCCGGGCTTTGAGCAGACACCCGGGCGGCTTAACCTGTTTGAATTCAGGCGGTTTAACGTCCTTGTGGACTATGCGCACAACCCGCACGGCTACCTTGCCGTGGAAGATTACCTGAAGAACGTGGGCGCCAGGCGCAAAATCGGGATTATTTGCGGCATTGGCGACCGCCGGGATGAAGATATAAAAGAATGCGCCCTCATTGCCGGCCGCATGTTTGACCATGTGATACTGCGCCAGGATGCCGACCTGCGCGGAAGGCCTGCCGAAGAGATCCATAAACTGCTGGTTGAAGGGCTGGACTGCTGCGAAAAAAGAGTAACCCACGAATATGTGGGCGAAGAGACCGAAGCGATGCGCCACGCCATAGAAATCGCCGAAGAAGGCGACCTTGTAGTGGCACTGACCGACCGGATAACCGATGTGGTAAACGTAGTAAAAGAGCACCAGGCCCGCGAGGAACGGGAAAATATGGTACAGTCAGCATGAACATAATAAACCGGCTTTGTTGCCGGTTTTTTTTAATATCTTACAGGATACTAATCCCGCAGAACTTAACGGTAAGCAGCGCTGCCTGAGAAGCACTGCCGATTTGAATTAGCCCTGATGGAAGCGGCATCCTCCCAGCCGCCGCGCTTATGGCGGCTGGGAGATATAGCTGACAGCAGGAAGTGACACCACCAGAAGTGCGCTTAGCTTACTGCTCCTAAAATGTATCCCATACCAGGGGAAGCTACACCAGTCCTGCCCTTTTTAGAAGTGCTTCAGGCCTGGGTTCCTGCCCGCGGAACCGCCTGTATAGCACCATAGGGTGCTCTGTGCCACCTTTAGAGAGGATGTTGTCTTTAAATTTAATTGCGGTTTCCCTGTCAAAAATGCCTTTTTCCTTAAAGTATTCAAACGCGTCAGCATCAAGCACTTCCGCCCACTTGTAGCTGTAGTAGCCTGATGAATAGCCACCCTGGAAAATATGCGAGAATGATGTGCTTATGGCATTCTCCTTCACGTCAGGATAAAGCTGCGTCAGGGCAAATTGCTGTAGTTCGAATGCCTTAACGTCAGTGATTGCGGAAGGATCCTGGCTGTGCCACCCCATATCGAGCAACCCGAAACCAAGCTGGCGCAGTGTTGCCATACCCTCCTGGAAAGCAGCACTTTCCTTTATTTTTTCGATATACTCCATGGGTATCATTTCGCCGGTTTGGTAATGGCGCGCAAAAAGTGCAAGCGCATCAGGCTCGTAGCACCAGTTTTCCATTACCTGGCTTGGCAGCTCTACAAAATCCCAGTAAACGCTTGTGCCGCTAAGTGAAGGATAAACAGTATCGGCTAGCATGCCGTGCAGGGCATGGCCAAACTCATGGAATAGTGTGGTAACTTCGTTAAAAGTAAGCAGCGAAGGCTTCGTTTCCGTAGGCTTGGTAAAGTTGCACACGATAGATACATGTGGCCTATGATTAATGCCGTTTTCAACGTATTGCGGTTTGAACGATGTCATCCACGCGCCGTTGCGCTTCCCTTTTCGGGGGAAGAAATCAGCATAAAAAACGGCCACCAGCCCATCTTCATTGCTCACCTCATACGTTATAACATCTTTGTGGTATTTATCAATATCACTGACTTCAGTAAAAGCCAGCCCGAATAACCTGCCTGCGATGGTAAAGGCGCCCTGTAGTACATTTTCAAGTTTAAAATAAGGCTTCAGCTTTTCGTCATCAAGGTTAAACAGCTTTTGTTTCAGCTTTTCACTATAGTAAGCACCATCCCACTTTTCGAGCCTGTCAGGGCCTCCCGACTCTTTTGCAAAAGCAGTAAGCCCGGCAAATTCTTTTTCAGCCGCAGGTTTTGCCTTTTCCAGAAGATCATTCAGGAAAGACAGTACCTTCGCGGGGTTTTCGGCCATACGCTCTTCCAGTACAAAATCAGCATGTGATTTATATCCCAAAAGATTAGCCCTCTCATGCCGCAGCCTTACAATGTCCAGTACTATATCCTGATTGTCATACTCGTTCCCCTGAAAGCCTTTTGCGCCAAAGGCTATGGCAAGCTGCCTGCGCAGTTCCCTGTTGTCAGCATAGGTTATAAAAGGCATATAGCTTGGATAATCAAGTGTAAATATCCAGCCTTCTTTTTCCTGGCCTGCTGCCAGTTCGCGTGCGGCCTCAACAGCGCCTTCAGGTAATCCTGCAAGGTCTTTTTCATCAGTAATATGCAGTTGGTAAGCATTAGTTTCGGCCAGTACGTTTTCGCCAAACTCAAGGCTGAGGCGCGCCAGCTCTTTATCAATCTCACGCAGCCTTGTTTTTTTCTCTTCCTGCAGGTTGGCGCCGTTACGTGAAAAGTTCTTATATTTTTTTTCGAGCAGTGTCTGCTGCTCGGGTGTAAGTGTAAGTGAATTTTTTTTATCATATACTGCCTTTACCCTTTCAAAAAGATGTTTATTAAGGCGTATGTCATTACCAAATTCTGAAAGTAAAGGCGATACTTCAAGCGCTATTTTTTGTATCTCATCATTAGTTTCGGCGGAATGCAGGTTAAAGAATATGTTAGATATCCTGTCGAGCCTTTCGCCACTGTAAGACATGGCTGCTATTGTATTTTCAAACGAAGGCGGCTCAGCATTGTTTACAATAGCATCAATTTCCTTTCGTGCGCTTTCTATGGCTTCCTTAAAGGCAGGCAAAAAATCTTCATTCTTAATCCGGCTGAAAGGGGCTGTATCGTGTTTTGTATTAAACTTTTCTAATAATACGTTCATGGCGGTTATTGATTAATTGTATCGTTAAGTATTTTATAATCTGTTATTATTACAGTATCATGCATTATCATTGTATTGGGTGCATAATGTGCGTCAAGGCTTATGCTCTGCACGTTATCAAAACTGTACTCTTGTTGCGGGCTTTTACTTTTACAGGCTATAGCAGATAAAATGGCAAACAGGGTAACGATGGCTGCTTTCAATGTTATTTTTTATTTTTAAGGCCTTCGGAGGCTTTATTTACAGCATCCTTAAGGCTTAGTTTATAAGCTATTATTTTAGCCTGTACTATTTTATCATGGCTGCCCAGTATTTGTGCGGCGAGTATCCCTGCATTTTTGGCACCGTTCAATGCCACGGTTGCCACAGGCACGCCTCCCGGCATTTGCAGTATAGAAAGTATGCTGTCCCACCCGTCAATCGAATTACTTGATTTTACAGGTACGCCTATTACCGGCAGCGGGCTCATTGCCGCTACCATACCCGGCAGGTGCGCCGCGCCCCCCGCACCGGCAATAATTACGGCTACATTGCGTGTGTGTGCCATGGTGCTGTATTCAAACAGTTTTTCGGGTGTGCGGTGTGCCGATACAATGTCAACTTCTGTTTCAACGCCAAATTCGGCTAATATATCAATGGCTTCCTGCATTACCGGCATGTCCGATATGCTGCCCATAATTATTCCTACTTTCATATGTTGTCAGGTTTTTGTATGCCCCCTCCGGGGGTTTGGGGGATGCTTATAACTTTAATAGTCTCTTTTACTTCTTCGGCTACTTTCCGGGCTTCGTTTATATCTTCATGTACAATGGTTACGTGCCCCATTTTGCGGAAAGGCCTTGTTTGCTTTTTGCCATAAATATGTGGCGTTACACCGCTTTTACCAAGTATTGATTCAATATTCTGGTACACTACATTGCCTGAATATCCTTCAGCGCCTACAAGGTTAACCATAATACCTGCGGCTTTACTGGCAGTATTGCCGAGCGGCAGGTTAAGTATTGCCCTTATGTGCTGTTCAAACTGGCTCGTGTAGCTGGCCTCTATAGAGTAATGCCCGCTGTTGTGTGGCCTTGGGGCTACCTCGTTCACCAGTATCTCATCATCTTCGGTCTGGAACATTTCAACAGCCAGCAGGCCCACGTGGTTAAATTTTTCTGATACTTCAAGTGCTATCCTTCGTGCCTTTGCCGCCACGGCCTCATCAATGCGTGCCGGGCAAATTACGTACTCTACCTGGTTGGCTTCCGGGTGAAATTCCATTTCTACTACCGGGTAGGTTTTTATTTCGCCAGATGGGTTACGCGCTACAATAACTGCCAGCTCATTTTTAAAAGGTATCATAGCTTCAGCGATACATTCGCCTTCAGGAAGCCCGTTAAAGCTCTCCGCGGAACGGATAACCTTTACACCGTTGCCATCATAGCCGAACTGGGAGCTCTTCCACACAAAAGGCATTGCCACCTCATTATTTTCTGCAGCCTGCTTCAGGTCACTAAGGGTTGCGAACCTTTGGTAATCAGCTGTCGGAATGTTATTAGCCTTATAAAAATCCTTTTGTTTCCCTTTATTCTGTATCAGCCGCAGCGTTGCCGCCGATGGATATACCTTCAGCTCCTCATTTTCCAGTTTTTCAAGTGCCTCTACATTAACATGTTCAATTTCGAGCGTAAGCACATCAACCTGTTTACCAAAATCATAAACTGTGTCATGGTCCATCAGGTCGCCTTTAAAAAACCTGTTGCTGCCTGTTTTGCAGGGTGCTTCATCACTGGGGTCAAGCACGTAGGTTTGAATATCAAATTTCCGGGTTTCGGTAAGCAGCATCTTGCCGAGCTGCCCGCCGCCTAAAATCCCCAGTTTAAAATCAGAAGAAAAATAGTTCATGCATTGTGTTGTTGTTTGCTTGCCAAAGATACTTAAAGCCTGATATTTTATCATTATTTTCAGGGGCATTTTATGCCGGTGTTACAATCCGGAAAGGCTGATCCTGTAGTTTTTTCACTTAATTTTAGCATTTGCCCACTTCCGGCATGTAAAATTATCTTCGTATTTTAGAGGTTCATTAAAGTTTCTTTTAGATTTTCTTGCAAATACATCATAGGCTATGAGATTAAGTATTGAAAGGAAACCCGTAAAGGTTATGCCTGATACCCGCAGGGTTATTGCCCGCTTTTTTTTTAACGGCGAAGAGCGTGCGGTGGAACTGATAAAGAAGATACTAGCCCTTGATAAAGATGAGGTTTTTGCCCTTGTATCGCCGTTGCTCCAGGATTTTTCAAAAAGGCACCGCAACATTACCCGAAAGCTTTTCCGCCACTGCGAACGTGTAAAACAGGATATAGTGGCCGCAGGAGGGAATTATGATAAGCTGGATGATTACACAAAACTGCTCATAGGCTCCTACTTTACGCACGAATACTCTATAGAGTCCGCAGCTTTTTTTAATCCTTCCATAATACCTGACCCGGACCAAACTAACCTTGAGGAAGGCCAGCTGAGGGTAATTATAAGTTTCAGGGCAGTGGGCGAGGGTCACGTTTCCTCCGTTGTGTTCAGGCGCGCCATAATTGATAAGCACAATAATATTACGGTAATACCTGCCGGCAATTATATTGATGAGGCTGAAAAAGTACATAATATAATATACCAGAAAAGGCTTTTCCTGAAAAAAGCGGAAGATGCGGGCATCAACCAGAGATTTCTGCAATCAGTTGCCGAAAAGCTTGAAGACCGGTTTGATTATGAGCAGCTGAAAAAACTGGTGCTGGCCTCACGTAATGAAACAACCGAGACGGCTGTTATAAGGCAGTATAACCTTATCCTGGCGCTGTCAGACAGTTACCGCAGGATTACATTCTCAAAAGATACCGACATAAGCGACAGGGTTATATTTCCCATATCAGATTTTGAGGTTAAGGGTATTGAAGATGCCCGGTTTGTAAAATTTACCGATGATAACGGGAAGGTGGTTTACTATGCTACCTATACGGCTTATGACGGGATACATATAATGCTAAAGCTGTTAAAAACTGCTGATTTTTATGAGTTTAAAACAAGCCCGCTGAACGGGGCAGGCGCTAAAAACAAGAACCTGGCGCTTTTTCCGCGGAAGATAAACGGTAAATATGCCATGCTTTCGCGTATTGACGGCTGGAACAATTACCTGATGTATTCTGACAATATCAATGAGTGGGAAAACCCGATAAAGATACAGGGGCCAGAATACCCGTGGGAGTTTGTGCAGATAGGAAACTGCGGATCGCCTATTGAAACGGAATACGGATGGCTTGTAATTACCCATGCGGTAGGCTATATGCGTAAGTACAGCATAGGGGCATCGTTGCTTGATATTGATAATCCGGAGAAAGAAATAGGCCGGCTTAAAGATCCGCTTATTGTCCCTAATCCGGATGAGCGCGAAGGATATGTGCCAAATGTTGTATATTCGTGCGGCTCAATAATACACAACGGAGAACTTATTATACCATACGGGTTAAGCGACCACAGCTCAAGCTTTGCCACCGTAAACCTCAGGACATTACTTGACAGGCTGAGGAGCGGCGGCTGATGCTGGTTGCCAGTTGTTGGTTGTTGGTTGTTTGTGTTGAGTCCTGAGAGGGTAATAATAAATAAAATAAGATTCAATTGGAAGGCGAAGCAGGGGATAAGGGTTTTTTAAGCAAAAACCCTGTACTGAAAATTAGGGAATTCCTGTCGTTCTTAACGATACGTTTCGGGCTTATATTCGCCCTTAACATGCAAATAACCATTATTTACTACTGGGTGTACCATCTTACTAATGATAAGCTGGCACTGGGCCTTGTAGGCCTCTCAGAAGTTATACCCGCCATAGGCTGCTCGCTGTTTGCAGGCCATTTTGTCGACTTAAACGAAAAGCGTAAGATGGTGCTTTTCTGCATTACAGGTTATATACTCCTTTCCATAAGCCTTTTTGTGCTTACCACACCGTTTTCTGTAGCAAGGCTCGGACAGGATGTAACGGTTTACGGCATTTACTTCCTGGTTTTTTGCGGCGGTGTTATCCGGTCGTTCATGGGGCCTTCAGTATTTTCCTTATTCGGGCTTGTGGTACCCAGGCAGCATTTTGCCAATGCTACAAGCTGGAGCAGCATGGCATGGCAGACCGGGGCTATGCTGGGGCCGCTGGTAGCGGGTGTTATGATAGCGCTTGATGGGGTAATAGCCGGAATGCTTGCTGTGGTAATAATTATATTGCTTTTACTCGCGCCCGCACTATCAATTAAAAGTAAGCCCATAATAAAACAGGAAAAGGAACCTATGCTGCAAAGCCTTACGCAGGGTATACGTTTTGTGCTGAAAACACCTGCCCTTTTAGGCGCACAGCTGCTCGATATGTTTTCGGTACTGTTTGGCGGGGCTGTTGCGCTGCTGCCTGTTTACCAGAAAGAAATATTGCATGTTGACGAAGTAGGCTTCGGGATTTTGAGGTCGGCGCCGGGCGTAGGGGCTTTGCTCACTATGGGGATACTGGCTTTCCTGCCGCTGAAAACCCACCCCGGGCGTAAACTGTTCCTTGCAGTAACGGGTTTTGCGCTCTCAATAATTGTGTTCGGCCTCTCCACCAGCTTTATATTATCGTTCTTTATGCTGTTGCTTTCCGGGATGTTCGATGCCGTAAGCGTGGTAATACGAAGTACCATCCTGCAGCTTGTAACACCTGACCATATGCGGGGGCGTGTGGCATCGGTAAATACTATTTTCGTAAGCTCATCTAATGAGCTGGGCGATTTTGAAAGCGGTGTGATGGCGCACTGGCTGGGTACAGTAAGGGCAGTGGTTGTAGGTGGCTGCTTAACGTTAGGTGTGGTAATAGTAACGTTTTTCAGCGCGCCGCAGCTACGGAACTTCAATTTTGATGAGGAGGGGAAGAAAGAGTAACTCTACTTTCCAAATCAGGGAGTTTACCTTCAATAGAAAAAATGCCTTATAATGTCATTCTGAAAGTGCTGTAATGAAGTGAAGAATCTCAGGAAACTGAGTAAAGACTCTTCCTTCCTCAGAATAACATTACCTCTTATAGCTTATATTAAATTTTTAACTTCATCAAAATTAAGCCCGCCATAGTTTCCGGAACTCATTAGCAATAATGCTGTGCCTTTGCTGTCGTGCTTTATATTGTACAGGTAATTTTTAAGCTCCGCCGGATTGGTGTATATAATCAAATCTTTCCTGTTAAAAGCTTCGGCTATCTGTTCATAGGTTACTTCTTCCAGTTGCTTTATCTTAACTGCGTCCGGAGAGTAAAATACTACGGCCACATCGGCAGCATCAAGGGCGCCTTCATATTCTTTTAAAAATCCGGCATTAAGGCTGCTGTAAGTGTGCAGCTCCAGGCAGGCTACCAGTGTACGGTCAGGATACTGCTCCTTAACGGCTTTGGTAGTGGCCGCTACCTTACTGGGTGAGTGTGCAAAATCTTTATACGCTACATTATTGCCTTTTTCAGCAATCTTTTCAAGGCGTTTGCTGGCTCCCTTAAAGCTGGCTATGGCTTCATAAAAATCAGCTTCATCCACACCCATGTTCTGGCAAATCCATTTGGCTCCGGCCAGGTTGTTAAGGTTGTGTGTCCCGAAAACTTCAATAGGCATGGGGCCTTCCGGTGTTTCCAGGTAAGTAGTGCCATTTTCAACATGGTAGGCTGGCGTGCTGTACGGCATCTTACGGATTGGGTTTGAGGCCGCTTCAGCCACGCGTTTCACTTCCGGGTCATTTTCATTATAAACCAGGATGCCGCCATTGGTGATCTTACCGATAAATAGTTCGAACTGTTCCACATAGTTTTCATAGGTGGGGAACACATTGATATGGTCCCATGCTATACCACTTATTAATGCAATATTTGGCTGATAGAGGTGGAATTTTGGCCTGCGGTCCATAGGCGAAGAGAGGTATTCATCTCCTTCAAGTACTATAAAATCATTTTCTTCGGTAAGCTTTACCATAGTGTCAAAACCTTCCAGCTGTGCACCCACCATATAATCTACCGCTATATTATGATAGTTCATTACATGCAGAATCATACTGGTAATGGTAGTTTTGCCGTGGCTGCCGCCAATTACCACACGGGTTTTGTTTTTAGACTGCTCATACAAAAATTCGGGATAGGAATATATTTTTAGCCCGAGCTCCTGTGCCCTGAGCAATTCAGGATTATCAGCTTTGGCATGCATACCCAGGATAACGGCTTCAATATCAGGAGTGATCTTTTCAGGGAACCAGCCTAATTCGGCCGGGAGGAGCCCCTTATTTTCCAGCCTTGACCTCGATGGCTCAAATATGGCATCATCGCTGCCTGTTATGGTATATCCTTTTTCATGAAGGGCAAGCGCCAGGTTGTGCATGGCCGCGCCGCCTATAGCTATAAAATGTGTACGCATGGTTGTATCAGTATGTTTTTCCTTTTGCCGCTCCCAACCTTTTACTTTTAAATGTGCTCTTATGAGTAAGCAGCGGCATTAGTGCCAAAAGTACTAAAATCATTGTATAAGCAATGCATTGAGCCAAAAACAAAAAAGTAGTATATTGTTTACCAATTTAATCCTAAAGCATGAAACAGTTTTTAGCATTCGTTTTGGCGTTTTTTAGTATAGTAGCCTTAGCACAGGATTATACACCGGAATGGGAAAAAGTAATCCTTCTGGAGAACCAGGGCCAGGTAAAATCAGCGGCTACACTGGTCGATGCTATCTATGCACGCGCCAGGAAAGACAAGAATGAGCCACAACTGCTCAAGGCATTTTTTTTCCGTTCCAAATACCTTCTGGCACTCGACGAGGAAGCACAGGTAAAAATTATCAAATCTATTAACGAAGAAAAAGCATTGGCCACCATACCTACCCGAGCCATCATGGAAAGCCTGTATGCGGAAATGCTGCAATCTGTATTGAATAAAAATAGTTACCAGATATCAACACGAACAACGATAAACAGCCCGGCTTCTGGCGACTTCCTGCAATGGAGCGAAAAAAATTTTCAGGATGAAATTGTTGCCGCATGCAAGCGCAGCCTTCATAATTGGGAAATTTTGTATAAAACACCGCTTTCGGAGTACAAAGAAATCATTGATTTTAACCCTTCGCTGGTGGACATTCCAAGGCCGTTGCTCGATTTCCTTGCGGAAAGGTACATCAATATTGTTTACGTTTATGAAGGGCGCTACTGGTATAATGACAACGCTGCACAGCTGTTTGGCGACACTGCGGCTTTTAGCCAATATGATATATCAAAACGTCCCGGGGTAACCTGCCTGAAGCTATGCCTTGACCTTGAAAAATATTATACGGACAAAAAAGATACGCTGAACCTGCAGCGTTCGGTACTCCGTAGGCTAAATTACCTTGACCAGGTGTACAGTGGTGACGAAAAAAAAATATATCAGGCCGCTGCCTATTTACAACTTGCCGGGCAATGGAAAGGCAGCCCATTTGCCGACAGGGCAAAGCTTAAACTGGCGGGTATTTTAAGCAATTATCCGGATAAGCAAAAAGAACCCGACAGTTATAAACGTGCCCTTTTGCTTTGTGATGAGGTCATAGCCAGCCAAAAAGTGGGCGATATAGCCGATATGGCAAAACTTATCAGGCAGGCTATACTTTCAAAAAACATATCAGTCACTACAGAGGCTATGGTCATAGCCAACAAGCCTTTTCTTGCCCACCTGAAATTCAGGAATGTTGACTCGGTAGCACTTAAGATTTTCAAAATTACACGAGCAGAATACAGTGAAGGCAAAAGTAAATTATTAAACAATATAAAGCAACGGCAGCCCGTATTTGTCAAAATGCAAAAACTGCCCGAAATAACCAATTACTTTGAGTGTACTACCGAAATACTCATGCCGGCACTGCCGGGCGGGCATTATGCCATTATGCTCCTGCCCGGCACAGCAGATACGCATGTCCCTGTAGAACATGTTTCGTACATATTTGTTTCTAAAATGGCAGCCACATACCGCCATGATAAAACTGCGACTATTGTACGGTTAGCAGACCGGGAAACAGGCAGGCCGGTCAAAGGCGCATATACCCATTTTCATGGTGTAAAATACATCTCAGACAACAATGGAATTATTGCCCTGCCTCATAAAAATCAATATACAGATGTACAATTTATATATGGTAAAGATACATTGGCTTATAAACTGTATGGTTACAATACACCAAATAAAGAAGCACATGTACATACGCGGTTATATGTAGACCGGCCTATATACCGCCCGGGCCAAAAAGTATATTTTAAAGGGATAGTTTCAATGAACCAGGAAGGTACTATCACTACACTGGCAGATACGTATGTGAAAGTGTCCCTCGAAGACCCTAATGATAATGAGGTTTTTGAACTAAGGCTTAAAACCAATGAATTCGGCTCGGTTGCAGGCGAATTCACACTGCCGGGAAATCTAACCGGGGCTTATACTTTATATATTAATGAAGATGAGGATGATAGCAGTGAGGATAGCCCTGATGAAGAAATCGCTTATATCAATTGGGAAGGGAGCAGTGTTACAGTGCAGGTTGAAGAGTACAAACGGCCAACTTTTGAGGTGCTTTTTGATGAAGTCAAAGGCGATATCATAGTGGGCCAAAAATCGGCCATAACAGGCCTGGCTAAAAGTTTTAGCGGTGCGCCGGTACAGCATGGCAGGGTAAAATATACCTTAAAGAAAGGCTATGGAAGCTGGAGTAACGGTTATAACAGAGATGATGATGAAGACATTGTTGCTTCAGGAGAAGTACTGACCGATGCTGACGGAAAATTCACTTTTGAAATCACATTAACAGCACAGGACAATCAAAAACCTGAAGAACAGCCGGTTTATACATGGCAGGTGAAAGCAGATGTTACTGATATCACAGGTGAAACACAAACCGCCACTTCCCAAATTAAAGCAGGATACCACACGCTTTTACTATATCCTGAGAGTCCACTTAAAGTCAACCCTGATGACGGCCCCGTTACAATTGGCATAAGTGCCCGCAACCTTAACGGCGCTGAAAAACCGGCTGTAATAACTGTTAAAGTTTATAAACTCAGGGATGAGCCGCAATACCTGAAACAAAGGCCCTGGCAAATGCCCGAAATACAGTCTATACCCGAAGAAGAATTCAGGAAATACTTCCCTTATATGGCCTTCCGGGCTGAAAAAGAAGATGGGAGACAAGAAAATCTTTTTTTTGAACAGACAGTAAATACTCCTGAAACTAAACTGATAACCCTAAGTAATAAAGACTGGCAGTCAGGAAATTATAAAGTGGAGTGTAGTGCCATAGATACTGCCGGATATCATGTAAAAGCGGTTACATCCTTTGTTGTGGAAAAACCCTCAGACCCCATTGGTGACGCAAGGGAACCTTTAAAAATAAAAATTCTCAATAAAAATTTTCTTAAGGACGGATATGTGCTGGCCGGACTGAATTCGCAACTACCTGAATTGTATATTAATGTTAGGGCCGGATTTTCAGACAATGTAGTGTATGACAAGCACCTGAAATATACGGAAAAATTGGTAATAAAGATACCTGTTAAGAAACTCAAGCAGCGCAACATAGGCATTTATGTGGGTTATGTGTGGAACAACCAGCATTATTCCTTGTATGAAAAAATGGAAATAAAAAGCCCGCCGATACTGAAAGTTTCCACTGAAACAATAACCGGCAAACTTACACCGGGTGCCGCCCAAACGTGGTCTTTCACTGTTGAAGGCAAGCTGCCCGCCGAAGTGCTCGCGGGTATGTATGACAGTTCGCTTGATAAATTTGCCGTAAGCCCATGGGGTAACTTTCACAACTTCCACACTATAGACCCTTTTCCTACATACAATTATTTTGAATGGAATCTCAGCTACGGCAGCTTTAGCGATTACCAGAAGCGCCACTTTAGTCTCAGGGATTTTGACAGTTTTTATACGTTTGGCTTTAACATTAATAAAGCTGATAATGTTTATATTCAGCGTCAGCTCAAAACAAAGCTCCCCGAAAAGGGGGATATCCTGATTACAGGAAAGGTATCAGGCGAGTTTGCCCCAATACCCGGCGTAACTGTGCTTATTAAAGGAACTATTGATGGGACACAAACCGATTTTGATGGCAATTACAGGATATATGCGCCAGTTGGGAGCGTTTTAGAGTTCTCATACCTGGGCTATAAATCGCAAGACAGTAAAGTAAAGGGGCAGCAAACTTTAAATATACTGTTAGAAGAAGACGCGTCAGCACTGCAAGAAGTGCAGGTTGACGCGTATCGTAGTAAATCTTTTTCAAGATCACTCACCTTAAATTCAGTAACTTCATTATCTGTTGAATATGATGCCGGTGTTATGTTGCTGCAATCATTGCAGGGGCAGGTAGCCGGTATGAGGATAGGTGTCGGTTCAGGCTTTCCCGGCCTGGATTCAACCATCATCTTGCGTGGCGCTGGGTCTGCGGGTAGTAATCCCGCACCTCTGCTTATCGTGGACGGTATTCCTGTATCTGAGGATGATTTCAGGCAAATAAACCCTAATGACTTTGCAGCTATAACTGTAGTGAATGATGCTTCGGCCATATATGGCAACCGGGGCGCTAATGGCGTGGTTATCATGAAAACAAAACAAGCTGAAAAAAAACTTCAGGCGCTGCAACAGGTGGCGGCAAGGAAAAACCTGAGCGAAACGGCTTTCTTCTATCCACAATTGCATACAGATCATAAGGGAAGGATTAAATTCACGTTTACAACGCCCGAAGCGTTAACAGAATGGAAGCTGCGCCTGCTGGCTCACAATAAAAAAGCAGAAAGCGGCTACTTTGAAAACACGTTTCAGACACAGAAAGACGTTATGGTAGTTCCTAATATGCCACGTTTCCTGAGGGAACGCGATACGATAATCATTTCGGCAAAAATCATCAACCTTACCAATCAAGCCAAAGCAGGCCACACAATGCTCCAGTTGTTTGACCCGGCCAATATGAAACCAATAGATGCTGAAATGCTGAATACCACTCCCATGAGACCCTTTAGCATAGATGCAAAGCAAAACACGGTGATACACTGGAAAATTGCGGTGCCGACAGGTATGCAGGGCGTGCAGTACAAAGTTGTAGCTAAGAGCGGCGACTATACTGACGGGGAAGAAAACATTCTGCCGGTGCTCACTAACCGCATGCTCGTTACCGAAAGCCTGCCAATCTGGGTCAAGCCCAATACCACCAGGCAATACACTTTTGATAATTTTAAAAACAACACATCGCCTACGCTGGTACATCACGGCATCACACTGGAATATACCAGCAACCCCGCATGGGCTGCATTGCAGTCACTACCTTATCTTATGGAGTATGAGCATGATTGCTCAGAACAAGTATTTTCACGTTATTATGCCAATGCCATAGCTGCACACATCATAAACAGCAACCCAAAAATTACCGGGGTTTTTGAGCAATGGCATAAGCAGGGCAAACCCTCTAAGCTGGAAATAAATGAGGAGCTGAAATCCATACTCCTGGAGGAGACGCCATGGGTACTGGACAACCAAAGCGAAGAAGAACAGAAAAACCGCCTGGCGTTCCTTTTCAGCCTCGACCAGATGCGTTATGCCGCAAAGGCTACCCTGGCAAAACTTAAAGACAGGCAGTCAGGCTCGGGCGGCTTCCCCTGGTTTTCGGGAGGCGATGACAATTACTATATAATGCGTCACATAATAGCCGGCCTGGGTCACCTGGATAAGTTAGGTATTCAGCATGCTGATAAAAGCAGTATTGACTACCTCGTTACTGATGCAATAAAATATCTTGATGGCCAGTTCATGGCAGTACAGGGAAGAAACCTTAATGATAAACCTCATATACCATTATATGACAGCTATAACATGTTGCACTACCTGTATGCGAGGAGCTTCTATCTTGAGAAATACCCACTAAAAGATAAAACTAAACCTGCGGCTGAAGCATATATTGCTTCATTAAAGCATAACTGGCTTAAGCTTTCGTTGTATGAAAAAGGAATGGCCGCACTAATCCTGAACCGTTTTGGTGAAACAGCCACAGCAGGAAAAATACTGGTAAGCCTGAAAGAAACCAGCGCCATCAATGAAGAATATGGTATGTACTGGATAGAGAACAAAGCCGGCTGGTGGTGGTACCGCGCCCCTATAGAAACCCAGGCACTGCTTATTGAAGCGTTCACTGAAATTAACAATGATGTGGCGTCAGCCGATGCCATGAAAGTGTGGCTGCTTAAAAATAAGCAGAATAAAAACTGGCCTACGACCAAAGCAACCACCGAAGCGGTATATGCCTTGCTTATGAAAGGCAGCGACTGGCTTTCAGTAAAAGATAACACGGTGCTGAAACTGGGCACAACCCATAATATTCCAGATAAAATGGCACAGGCCGGAAAAGAAGCGAAGGCCGGCTATATCAAACTCCACTGGAATGATACAGAAGTGACTAAAGACATGGCAACGCTAATGGTAGAAAATAAATCGGCTGTCCCAGGCTATGGCGGCTTTTACTGGCAATATTTTGAAGACCTTGACAGGATAAAGCCAGCGCAACAGTCCATTATGGATGTGAGCAAAACACTTTTTGTAAAAAAGAATACCGGCAGCAGGGAAGAACTCGTGCGCCTGAAAGAAAATGAAACGCTTAAAATTGGCACCCTGGTTACTATAAGGCTTATCATCACTATTAAAGAAGATGTGGAATACGTACACCTGAAAGACCTTAGGGCGGCAGCTTTTGAGCCAGTTGACGTCATTTCAAAATATGAATACAATGGCGGGCTGGGCTTTTACCGCTCCACCAGGGATGCCGCTACGCATTTCTTTTTTGACAGGATCAGCCGCGGGACTTATGTGCTCGAATATGAGGTGAGGGTTAACAATGCGGGTGAATTCAGCAACGGCATTACCACTATACAGAGCATGTATGCACCGGAGTTTAGCGGGCATACGGCAGGCATAAGGATAAAAACAGAGCAGCAATAAAAAAACCGCCCGGGTAGGGCGGCTTTATTTTGTATTACGTTCAGGATGATTTTACCGGATTATGGTCATTTCATCAACAATGTGCTTAGCGCCTGAGAATTTATCGATTACCCAAAGCACATAGCGTATGTCAACATTTATAGTCCTTTGCAGTTCTTTGTCAAAGATAACATCACCTGCCATGGCTTCAATATTACCGTCAAACGCAAGGCCTATAAGTTCACCCTTACCATTAAGCACCGGAGAGCCTGAGTTACCTCCTGTAATGTCATTATCCGTAAGGAAATTTACCGGCATATAGCCTGCCTTATCGGCATACTGCCCGAAATCTTTTTTATCATTAAGCTCAATCAGCTTTTTAGGCAGGTCAAACTCCTCATCGTTCGGCTTGTATTTTTTCACCGTGCCTGCCAGTGTAGTATAGTAGTTTACTTTTGCATCATTCCTTTTGTCAGCAGGCAGCGGGCGAACTTTACCATAAGTAAGGCGTAGTGTGCTGTTAGCATCAGGATAATACTTAGCATTAGGGTTTGCTTTCCTCATTCCTTCCACAAGAAGCCTGAAAGCTTTTGAATAATCGGCGTCAAGTTTGGCCTGCTCTTCACTTTTAGCCCTGTATTTTGTAAGCAGGTCTGTTGAAAGCTGGTAAAGCGGGTCGTTCTTCACTACGTCAGCATTCGGGTTGTTAAGGAATTCTGTAAGCTTCTGCTTAGAGGCGAAGATACTGTTAGCAAAAGAATTATTGACATATGATGTAAAGTCGTTATTGTTCTCTTTAGCTATTTTAGCAACAAGAGGCGCTATATCGTAGCCTGCAGATTTTGTTGCATACAGGTTGAGCTGGGCAGCAAGCACATCTTTTTCAAGCGGCTCATATATTGTTTTGTAAGATTCATTAATGGCTTCTTCAAGCTCCTGGCGCATGTTAGCCCTTTCAGCGGCACCGGCACCGGCATAAGCCTCAAGGCCCCTGCCAAGGCTGTAGGGCAGCGCCGCAAATGTGGATGTGCGCAGCATACCTACCAGGTAATTGTCATGGCGCGCCTTTTCATTTGTTTTTGAGTAATAGTTGTTAAGCGTTGCTATTACGTTGCCATAGCGCTCTTTATTTTCGGGCTTGTTGCCCCACTTGTTGAACTCAGCTTCTGATTTCGCCTTTGTGGCTGCTGTCTTATGTTTTGTCAGCGCATCAATCATACCCTGGCGGTTCTTCCAGTAGTTGGCCACACTTGCATATTGTGAAGCATAGTTAAGGCGTACCTGGTCGCTTTTATCCATATGCACTTTCATTTTATCCATGCCCAGCTTAGAGGACTCTACCCATGCAGGATAGGCAAACTTTACGTTCTGCTCAATTCCCCCTGAAGGCATCCAGCGGTTGGTACGCCCCGGGTAGCCAAGTATCATGGCAAAGTCTCCTTCTTTAACACCTTTAAGGCTTACAGGAAGGTAATGTTTAGGCTTAAGCGGTACATTGTTTGGCGAATATTCTGCAGGGTTGCCGTTAGCGTCTGCATAAATACGAAACATAGAAAAGTCACCAGTATGGCGCGGCCACTCCCAGTTGTCAGTGTCACCACCAAATTTACCTATGCTTTCAGGTGGCGTACCTACAAGGCGCACATCCTTAAAGTCTTGGTAAACAAAATAATAGTATTCATTGCCCTGGAAGAACGAGCGCACAGAAACAGTGTATTTGCCGCCTTCGTTATTTTCTTTTTCAATAAGGGCTATTTCCTGCTGGATGGCTTTTTCCCTCTCGGCCTCCGTCATTTTATCATTCACCTTACTTAATATCCTTTTAGAAACATCATCCATGCGTACAAAAAAGCGTACATAAAGGTCTTTAGGCTTCAGTTCGGCTCTGCGGTCCTTTGCCCAAAAACCGTTCTTAAGGTAGTTGGCTTCCGGGGTAGAAAGTTCGGCTATGGCATCATATCCACAGTGGTGGTTAGTAAGCACAAGCCCGTCTTTAGAGATAAGCTCTGCCGTGCAGCCGCCGTTAAACTGCACAATGGCATCTTTAAGGCTATGGTTGTTAATGCTGTAAATTTCCTGAGGGGTAAGCTGAAGCCCCATTTTTTGCATATCGCGGTGGTTAAGGCGCTCAATGAACATCAGGAACCACATTCCCTCGTCAGCCCTCACCGGCAGTACCATGAACGACATGGTAAGGAATAAGATCAGTTTTTTCATTTGGATTATAATAAAATTAATAGTGTATGCTAATAGCCTTTGCCTGTTATAAAAAACGTTACAAGGCGATTAACCAAATTTGCTGTTGCGAATATACCCATTTTGAGGATTTTGATAAAATAATAGTTCTTAAAATTGGAATATAAGAAGTATTATGATTAATAATGTATAATAAAACAAAAAAGCGCCCCTAAGAGAGACGCTTCCGGTATATATTACTCTGTTCTGTTAGTTTACGTTGCTGTTAAGCATCTGCCACAATTTGTCCTTCAGCTCCGTAAGCCCCTGCTGGGCCACTGATGATATAAACATGTAGGGTATGCCTTTGAATTCCTTGTCCAGTTGTGCCTTCATTTCGGCTTTCAGTTCATCATCAAGCATATCAGCTTTTGATACCACCACCAGCCTGTCCTTATCCAGCATTTCAGGATTATAGCGGCGGAGCTCGTCCAGCAGTATATCGTATTCTTTTTTGATATTTTCAGTATCGGCAGGGACAAGGAATAGCAGTGTTGAGTTGCGCTCAATGTGGCGCAGGAAATAATGGCCTAACCCTTTGCCTTCGGCTGCGCCCTCAATAATACCCGGAATATCGGCCATAACGAACGACTGGAAATCCCTGTAGGCCACAATACCAAGGTTTGGCTTTAATGTAGTAAAGGGATAATCTGCAATTTTAGGTTTGGCAGAGGTAAGCACTGAAAGGAGTGTACTTTTGCCGGCATTAGGGAACCCCACAAGCCCCACATCGGCCAGCACTTTAAGCTCCAGTATAACATCCTTCTCTTCAGGCGGCATACCCGGCTGGGCATACCTCGGGGTCTGGTTTGTTGAACTGCGGAAATGCCAGTTGCCCAAACCGCCCTTGCCACCTTTGGCAATAATCTTTTTTTCGCCGTGCCCTGTAATTTCAAATAATACTTCGCCGGTCTCTTTGTCTTTTACCACTGTTCCCAGCGGTACTTCAATATATTTATCTTCACCATCGGCACCGGTGCTGCGTGCGCTCCCGCCGTCACCACCATGGCCGGCTTTAATGTGGCGTGCAAATTTAAGGTGGTACAGTGTCCACAAGCTTTCATTGCCTACAATATACACATGGCCACCACGGCCTCCGTCACCACCGTCGGGCCCGCCCTTTTCAATAAATTTTTCCCTGTGCAGGTGTGTAGATCCCTTACCTCCCTTGCCGGAAGACACATAAATCTTTACATAATCTACAAAATTTCCTTCTGTCATTTCTTTCTGTTTAAAGTTTAAATGCTCAACGTTTAAAGTTGCTCATCAAACCTTATAATTACTAAGTCCATAACTTTATGAACTTCTAACTTTTTTAACTTTAATATTATTCTTTTATCCTGCTTACCTTTACCTTGTCAATCTTTACGCCATCCATATCAAGCACTTCAAGCTCATACAGGTTCCAGACCAGCTTTTCTCCTTCTTTTGGTATATAGCTTAACTCAGTCATTATGAGGCCGCTAACAGTGGTAACTTCATAATCATTGGTTAGCTCATCAAGGTCAAAATATGTAAGGAAGTCATGCAGCGGGTAATGCCCGTCAACAATCCAAGTACCGTCATCCTGCGCCACCAGCTTAAACTCGTCATCATAAAAATCAGAGGCATCGCCCACCAGCGCTTCCAGTATGTCATTGAGTGTTATTATTCCCTGAAATACCCCATACTCATCGGTAACCAGGGCATAATGCACCTTTGTTTTCTTGAATATTTCCAGCGCTTTATAGGCTGATGTATGTTCTATCAGGTACACCGGTTCCTTAATAATTTCTTTTATGTTGAAATCCGGCTTATCATAATGGGCAAAAATGTCCTTCAGCAGTACCACACCCATTACATCATCAAGGTTACCTTCCGTAACAGGATAAACTGAGTGCAGCTCTTCCAGCATTATCTCCCGTATATGGCCTTTATCAGAAGTAAGGTTAAGATAGGCTACTGATTTACGGTGCGTCATCAGCGAATTTACTTTCCTGTCGCCAATATGGAATACGCGCTCCATAATATCGTGCTCAATTTCCTGTACCTCGCCGCCTTCAGTACCTTCTTTAATAATTGCCTTTATTTCTTCCTCCGTTACTTTTCCGTCTGCCGTAGGGCGTATACGGAATACTTTCAGCAGAAAATCGGTTGATGAGGTAAGCAGCCATATAAAAGGCGCGGTAATAACAGAAATATATTTCATGGGCAACGCCACAAGCCTTGCTATAGACTCCGGGTAAGTTAAGCCTATCCGCTTAGGCAGCAGCTCGCCCAGCACCAGTGAAAAAAATGTAAGTATTACCACCACAACGCCTACTGCAATATTGTGTGCATAGGGCGCCAGGGCATCAAAGGTTTTTATAAAAGATTCAACATCATCCGTAACCTTGTCACCGCTGTAAATACCTGTAAGGATGCCGATAAGTGTAATACCTATCTGTACAGTTGAGAGGAACTTATTGGGCGAGTTGGCAAGGTCCAAAGCGGTTTTTGCACTGGCATTTCCTTTTTTGGCAGCAGTTTCAAGGCGGTTTTTCCGTGCTGAGATAAGTGCAATCTCACTCATGGAAAAAACGCCGTTAAGGATGATCAGGAATACAATTATGGCTATTTCCAAATTATGCAGATTTAGTTAAGCGCATCAATTACGGCACTAATGCGTGCGGTAATATCTGATATTTCGCCGATACCGTCCACGGAATAAAACTTGTGCTGCGCTTTATAATAATCCATAAGCGGCGCAGTTTTATCGTTATACTCACGGTAGCGGGTACGTATTTTTTCTTCATCCTGGTCGTCAGGCCTGCCGCTGGTCTTGCCGCGCTCAAGGAGGCGCTGCACCAGTATTTCATCGTTAGCCTCAAGGGCAATGGTGGCATCAACTTTCCAGCCTTTTGATTCAAGGAAAGCATCCAGCGCTTCTGCCTGGGCAATAGTACGCGGAAACCCGTCTAACAGGAAGCCTTTGGCGTCAGGGTTCCTTTCCACTTCTTCCTGCAGCATTTTTATGGTAACATCATCGGGTACAAGTTTTCCTTCTTCTTCGTATGATTTGGCCAGCTGTCCCAGTTCAGTGTTATTGCTTTTATGGAACCTGAAAAGGTCTCCTGTGGAGATGTGCTTCAGGTTATACATCACTTTTAAAATTTCTGCCTGGGTACCTTTACCTGCCCCCGGTTTTCCGAATAATACAATATTGGTCATTTTGTTTTTTGGTGTTATGGGTAAGTTGTGTTACTGCAATTGATAAATTTCAGGCAGGTTGCGCCCCAGCCCGTCATAGTCAAGGCCGTAGCCTACAATAAATTTATTGGGTATTTCAAAACCTACATAATCAAGCTTTATATTTTTTGTATAGGCTTCGGGCTTAAAAAAAAGAGTAGCTGTTTTAAGCTGCCTGATGTTGTGCCCTTCAAACATTTTTATAAGTTCCTTAATAGTATTGCCGGTATCAACAATATCTTCTATTATAACCACTGTGCGCCCGCTAAGGTCCTGGTTAAGCCCTATAAGCTGCTTAACATGGTTGGTAGTTGCCGTACCTTCATACGACGATAGCTTTACAAAGCTAACCTCGCAAGGGCTCTTGTAATGCTTCATAAAATCAGATACTACCATAAAAGCGCCATTGAGCACACCTACAAAAACCGGTATCTCCTCTTTTAGGTCGGCCATGGCTTGTCCGGCCATGCGTGCCACGGCCTTGTCAATTTCTGCGGCGGTAATAAAAGGGACAAAATGTTTATCGTGAAGCTGTATCACCCTTATTCAGTATTGGGAATAATTTGCAAATATAATAATTACAAAACAGCTCCCTGTATACTGTGATTTATTTTCTGATAAACTTTAAGAATACCGTATATCTGATAAATCCGCTTAACAATAAATAAAACACCCCGATAATAATTATCAGGGTTGTTTTGTGATATGCTGTTATTATGTATTTGTGTATGCCAGTATCTTTATATTAACCTGCTTTTTGTTCCCTTTTTTTCATAATGAAGTAAAAAGCGAAAGCAATACCTAAAATAGCAAGATAAACAAGCTTTGCATTAATTGATGCCGGCGGATCGTCATCTCCTTCAAGGTCACCTCCCGGATTGTCTGAACCCGGCTGGGCAAAAAGATAAAAATCACCTGCCATCAGAAACAATAGTAGGTATATTTTTAGTAAACTGTTTTTCATAATATTAGGGGCGTTTATTTCAGGCTCAAAAATAGACGTTATTTTGGAATTAAAAAAAAAAAATAATAAAAATTTTAAAATTTACGCTGAGTGCATAATACAACTCTACCNATAACGGTCATCGTCTTTGCCTTTTCGCTGCCCGGCAACGGAGAATGGCTGGCAGGGAAATCCTCCTGAAATAACGTCAATTCGGTTTGTGTATTCATGTCCTGTAAAGTCTTTAATGTCTGCAAATCGTTCTGTTTTTGTAAAATTTTTAGCCAACACCTTTCTACACCAATCATCTTTTTCCACTTGAAAAACATTGTTCCAACCCATCCATTGTGCCGCAAGGTCAAAACCACCTATGCCCGAAAAAAGTGATCCGTGAGAAAGGCACGGGGGCATAACATGCGTTTGGCTCAATGGCGGGTGAAGTGCATCCATGTTACTTTTGTGGTTCATTGAACTGTTGTTTTTTTATTGGGCTTTGGTGCTGATAAGCCGCCACATGCGCCAAGCGCAGGAACGTTA